>DHMA01000185.1 GCA_002405555.1 Opitutia bacterium UBA4654 | reverse complement strand
CTTTGTAAAGAGCGCGAAAATCCCCGGCTTCCGCCCCGGAAAAGCTCCCGTCAACATGGTCGTAAAACTCTACGCCAAAGACATCAAGGAGCAGCTCGAACGCTCCCTCACGGGCAAGGCAATCGACGCCCTCAACGACATCAAGGAATTCGACGTCTACGCCGTCGTAGACCTCAAAAACGAGGAAAAAGACGGCGGCTTCCAGCTTGAATTTACCGCCGACATCTATCCCGAAGTAAAGCTTCCCGAATCGCTCGCGACGAAAGTCGAGCTTGAAAAGACCGACGCCACCGACGAGGAAATCGAAAACGCCGTAAAATTCCACCTCAACCAGCGCGCGAAATACAACGAAGTTGACCGCGAAATCAAGGCGGGCGACTTTGTGCGCCTCTCCTACGCGGGTAAAATCGACGGCGTGTCGGTAAACGAACTCGCCCCCGAAATGCCCCTCTACGCCGACCAGAAATCGACATGGGAGGAAGCGGGCAACAAGGAAGCCCCCGGTATTCAGGGCGTTGTCCAGGGCATTATCGGCATGAAGAAAGGCGAAAAGAAAACGCTCTCGCACGAGTTCCCGAAGGACATTAAGAACGACAAAATCGCGGGCAAGACCGCGCAGTACGAAGTCGAAATCTTCGACATTCGCGAAAAGGAAATGCCCAAGCTCGACGCCGAATTCTTCAAGTCTTTCGACGTGGACTCCGAGGAAAAATTCCGCGAAAAGATTAAGGAAAGCATCGAGAACGAAAAGAAGTCGAACAACGAAATCCTCAAACGCCAGTTCGCGGTAGAACAGCTGATGGAAAAGACCGAGTTCAAACTTCCCGAAAGCGCGGTCGAAGACGAACGCCACTCGATTCTCGAAGAAATGATGATGCGTTTGCTCTCGCAGGGCGCCTCGCGCGAAGACATCGAAAAGAACAAGGAATTCCTCTTCGACAACGCGGGCAAGGAAGCCGAAGGCAGGGCTAAAATGCGCATCTTCCTCAACCGCGTCGCAAAGGCTAACGACCTTAAAATCGACAACGAGGACATGAGCCGCATGCTCTGGCAGGAATCCATGCGCACGCACACAAAGCCCGAAGACCTCATCAAGCAGATTCAGAAGGACAGGGCGCGCGCAAACCGCCTGCGCTCCGACGCGCTTCTGCAAAAGGCAATCAACTTCATCGCCGACAAGGCGGAAGTTTCGATTAAAGCGTAATTTGACGTTTTACAACGCCCGCTTTTTTGACAAACGCGATTTTCCCGTTTAAGGGGAGGTCGCGTTTGCCGATTTAAAACTTCACATCAAAGGAAACATGGGAGAATATTATATACCTACGGTTTTCGAACGCGACGGCAGAACCGAGCGTTCGTGGGACGTCTATTCGCGCCTTCTGAAAGACAGAATCGTGTTCATCGGCACGCCTATCACCGACGGCGTTGCCAATGCCGTAATCGCCCAGCTGCTCTTTCTCCAAATGGAGGACGCAAAGAAGGACATTCACATCTACATCAACAGCCCCGGAGGCTCGCTCACGGCGGGCATGGCGATTTACGACACCATGAAGTTCCTCCACTGCGACGTGGTGACATACTGCGTCGGTCAGGCGGCGAGCATGGCGACGATTCTTCTTGCGGCGGGCACAAAGGGCAAACGCTATTCGCTGCCCAACTCGCGCGTGATGATTCACCAGCCCTACGGCGGCGCGACGGGGCAGTCGCGCGACATTTCAATCGCCGCGAACGAAATTCTGCGCTGGCGCAAAAAGATTAACGAAATCCTCTCGAAAGACACGGGGAAATCGGTCGAGCAAATCGAAAAGGACTCCGACCGCGACTTCTTCATGACCGCCGAAGAGGCGGTTGCGTACGGCATCGTCGACAAGGTAATCGAGAGAAAGCGCGACGCGTAGTAATGAAAGACAAATGCAGTTTTTGCGGGCGTCCGATTGACGTCGTGGGCGAGCTTGTCCCGGGGGCGAACGGCGCGACAATTTGCCCGCAGTGCGTCGAGGTTCTCCACAACGCGATAGCCCTGCGCGACGCCAAGGCGAAGCGCAAGGACATGGCGGAATCGCTCGATTTTCAGGTGCGCAAGCCCTCCGAAATGAAGGCGGAGCTTGACAAATACGTCGTCGGTCAGGACGAGGCGAAAAAGGTTTTGAGCGTTGCGGTCTACAACCACTACAAACGCCTGAAATCGGAAATCCTCAAAGAGAAAGCCGACGGCGATTTTGCGGACGTCGAAATCGAAAAGAGCAACGTGCTGCTCATAGGCCCTACGGGCAGCGGCAAAACGTATCTGGCGCGGACGCTCGCAAAAATGCTCAACGTGCCGTTCGCGATAGGCGACGCCACAAATGTGACGGAGGCGGGCTACGTGGGCGAAGACGTCGAAAACATAGTCCTCAACCTCCTGCGGGCGGCGGATTTCGACGTGTCCCGCGCGGAATGCGGAATCGTGTACATCGACGAAATCGACAAAATCTGCCGCAAAATGGAAAACGTTTCCATTACGCGCGACGTCGGCGGCGAGGGCGTCCAACAGGCGCTCCTCAAAATACTCGAAGGCACGGTCTGCAACATTCCCCCGAAAGGCGGAAGAAAACACCCCGACCAAGAGTACATCAGGGTAAACACCCGCAACATACTTTTCATCTGCGGCGGGGCGTTCGTGGGCTTGGACAAAATCATCGCCCGACGCGCCGACGAAAAAGTCATGGGCTTCAACGAAAGCGGCGAAGCGGCGGCGGAGGACGGCGGCAAAAAGAAGTCTTTTAAAGACAAGGTTCAGCCCGAAGACTTGGTGTCGTTCGGCTTCATTCCCGAGTTTATCGGCCGACTTCCCGTTGTCTGCACGCTCGACGAACTTACGAAAGACGACTTGGTTCACATTCTCACCGAGACGAAAAACTCGCTTGTGCGCCAGTATTCCAAACTGCTTTCGCTCGACGGCGTGAAGCTCGAATTCACAGCCGACGCGGTCGAAGCTGTCGCGCAAAAGGCGATGGACTTCGGCACGGGCGCGCGCGCCCTGCGCTCCATTATGGAAAGCATAATGCTAAACGTAATGTACGAACTGCCCGACGATTCCTCCAAAAAGAAAGTCGTGGTTGACGCGGAAATAGTGAAAAAGACTTTCGAATAATTCGAAACTTACAAAAACGCAAAAACCGCGCCCGAAACGGCGCGGTTTTTTGTTGCCCAAAATTGGCGTGCTTTTTGCCGCTTGAAGCGGCGCGGTTTTCCCGACAGAAGCGGAATGCGCGGGGAGGGCGGGTTTAGAAAATCCAGCCGATGCCGCCGCCTACCCAAACGTTGTTGTCCGAGCCTAAATACACTCCGTTGGGGGCGTATTTGCCGTCGTCGTGGATAGCCCAGCCGACCCCCGCAAACGTGCGCAGGTGCTTGTAGGTGTAGACGAGGTTCGCCTCAGTCTGAATGTAGCTGTATTCGGCCCGCCAGTAGCCGCCGCCGACTATTTCGCTGCCCGAAAAACGCTGCGCCCTGACGTATCCGAAAATCGCCTTGCTCTCTATTGCAAGACCGCGGATTCCCGTGATTGGTTCGAGGTCTACGCTCGGCGCAAAGCCCGCCGTGAGGCGGAGCTCGTCGTAGGTCGGGTCGTAGCCCGCGAAGACGAAAGGCGCAACGTAGAGCTTGTTTGTGGTAAAGCCTATGTAGATGTCGCCGCGCAGGGTTTCGCCGCCCATGCCCTCCACCACAAGACCGGGGCCTACAACGCGCTTTGTGGAATAAATCATGTTGCCGCCGATGTCGATGTCGAGGTACTGGTTGAGGTTGTACTTCCAGCCGCCGAAGAAATTGATTTGCTGTGCGTATTTGTTGGCGTCAACGGGCGCGAAGTAGTAGAGGTCGAGGTATCCGTCGCCGCCGAAGAACGCGCCCCTGTCTACGAGCGACGCAACCGCGGTGAAGTCGCCCACTTTTCTGCCCTCGATGACACCCGTCGAGTAGCATTCCGCGCCGAGCATTGTGTAGCGTTCGGTGCCCGCGCCCATGATTTTGTCGCCGTCGAAAGTCGTGAAAACGTCCCAAGTGTAGGGGTTTACGTCGTACCAATTTTCGGGCGAGGGGGAAAGCCCGTATTTTGCGGGTTCTCCGAAAGACGTTATTCTTGCGTGCGCGGCGCAGAGCATTGCTGCGGCGCATGCGGTTATAATTGCGCATTTTTTCAACATTCGTCGAATCTACCATAATTGTCCCGCTTGTAAAAGTTTTTTTGCGCGGCGTTCGAATTTTTATTTTTTTCAAGAAAAGAATTGCGAAAGGGCAAGATTTCGCGAAACTGTTTCGAATGATTCGCAGAGTTTTTGTAGAAGAAAAAAACGGACACTCGTCAACCGCGCTCCTCAACGATTTGAAGGGCAACCTTAACATGGAAATCCCCCCCGTGCGCGTGCTCCAACGCTACGACATAGAGGGCGTTGACGACGCGCAGTTCGAGTCCGTCAAAAACCTGATTTTCTGCGAAGCCCCCGTGGAAAACATCTACGAGGAAACTTTCCCGACGGCGGACGGCGACACGGTCTTTGCGGTCGAATACCTCCCCGGCCAGTTCGACCAACGCGCGGACTCGGCGGAACAGTGCGTGCAGATTGTGGCGAAAACCCGCCCGACAGTCGCGTGCGCCCGCGTCTACGTCTTCGGAAAGGGTCTGTCGGAAAACGACGTCGCGCGTATTAAAAAATACCTCATAAACGCCGTTGACAGCCGCGAAGCGTCCCTCGAAAAGCCCGACACTCTCGTAAAGGCGGCGAAAATTCCGTCGAGCGTCGCGCGAATCGCGGGCTTTGTTTCGATGTCCGACGAAGAAATCGCCGCGCTCCACAAAAAGATGTCGCTTGCGATGTCTGTAAAAGACCTCGCGTTCTGCCGCGACTACTTCGCAAAAACCGAAAAGCGCGACCCCTCCATTACCGAAATCAAAGTGCTCGACACCTATTGGAGCGACCACTGCCGCCACACGACATTCCTCACGCACCTCGAAGACGTGAAAATCGACGGCGGAAAATTCGCAGAGCCGATAGAGGCGGCTTGGCAAAAATACCTTTCAACCCGCGCCGAGCTTAAACTCGCCGAGCGCGGCAAACACGTCTGCCTCATGGACGTCGCGCTCATCGGAATGCGCGCTCTCCGCAAGGCGGGCAAGCTTGCCGACCTCGAAGAAAGCGAGGAAATCAACGCCGCAAGCATTGTCGTCGAAGTCGACGTGGACGGACAAAAGCAGGAGTGGCTTGTGATGTTCAAGAACGAAACGCACAACCACCCGACGGAAATCGAACCTTTCGGCGGCGCGGCGACATGCCTCGGCGGCGCAATCCGAGACCCCCTTTCGGGCAGAAGCTACGTCTATCAGGCAATGCGCATTACGGGCGCGGGAGACCCCCGCACGCCGTTCGAAAAAACGCTCGCGGGCAAGCTTCCGCAAAAGAAAATCGTAACCGGCGCGGCTAACGGATACAGCAGCTACGGCAACCAAATAGGGCTTGCGACGGGGCAGGTTGTTGAAATTTACGACGAAGGATACGTCGCAAAACGCATGGAAATCGGCGCGGTCGTAGCCGCCGCCCCCCGCGACATGGTATACCGCGGCACTCCCGAAAAGGGCGACGTTATTCTGCTTGTCGGCGGGCGCACGGGGCGCGACGGCATCGGCGGCGCGACGGGTTCGTCGAAAGACCACACAGAAAAGGCTCTCGAAAACTCCGCGGAAGTCCAGAAGGGCGACGCCCCGATGGAGCGCAAATTGCAGAGGCTCTTCCGCAATCCCAAGGCGAGCCTGCTCATCAAACGCTGCAACGACTTCGGCGCGGGCGGCGTGTCCGT
>DHMA01000214.1 GCA_002405555.1 Opitutia bacterium UBA4654 | reverse complement strand
GGAATTTTCGCGCAGAGGCTCTGCGCCCGCCGAAACCGTCCAAACTCCGACGCCCGCGGCGGTTTCGGAAAGCGCGGCAGCCCGCCGACAGTACGTTCCGCAGGAGACGTCGGCGACGGTTTTGTCGCGCCCGACGCAGTCAATACGCTCGAACGTTTTGACGGAGGAAATTCCGCTTGAACGCGCCAAAAAACTGCGCTTCCTAAACGTCCCCGAAGAGTTGCGCTCGAACGCGTCAATCAAAGTCCGCGTGAAGGAGGACTGAGCGCGTTAATTTTGAATTTTTTGCGTCGATTTTGTTTGCGGGCTGGGCGCGGATTTGTAAGCTTTTTGCGTATGAAATTAATCGGAACAGTCGCCGTTTTGGGAACGGGTTTGCTCGGCGCGTCGCTCGCGCGGGCTTTAAAAAAATTCGGGGTTGCCGAAAAGGTCTTCGCGTGGTCGCGCTCCGAATCGACGCGCGAAAAATGCGCCGCGCTTCCGTCGGTCTTCGACGGCGTTTTCGACTCTCCCGAAGCCGCCGTCCGCGACGCCGACATGGTCGTGATTTGCGCGCCGACCGCGAACATTCCGCAGCTCGCCGAACGTATCGCCCCGAGCCTCAAAAAAGGCGCGGTGATAACCGACGTCGGCAGCGTGAAAAAATCCGTCTGCGAACAGTGCGAAAAGGCTCTCGCCGGTAGCGGCGCGGTCTTCGTAGGCTCGCACCCCATGGCAGGCTCCGAAAAAATCGGCATTGACCACTCCGACGCCGACCTCTTCGCGGGGCGTCCGTGCTTTATAACGCCGTCCTCCGAGGCGCAGGCGGACGCCGCGGATTTGCTCGAAAAAATCTGGACGGCGGTTGGCATGCGGGCATACCGCGCAACGCCCTCCGTGCACGATTCGATTGTCGCGCGGGTAAGCCACCTGCCGCACATCGTGGCGGGGCTGCTTTGTTGCAGCGCGGCGGATTTCGAAAACGGAGACCTCCGCAACTACGCGGGCCCGGGGTTCAGGGACTCGACCCGCATTTCGTCGGGCAACCCCGAAATTTGGGACTCGATAATTGCCGACAACCGCGCGGAAATCCTCGCGGCGCTGAAAATATTTTCGGGCAAACTTTCCTCGATTATCGACGCCGTCGAAAATTCCGACTCCGAAAAAATCGGCGCAATGCTGCGCAAGGCGAAATCGTACAGAGACAAACTTTAATAACATTCCACATGAAATCCGAAATAATAATAAAACCTTTCCGCGCCTGCGCGGCGTCGGCAACCCCTCCCGGCTCGAAAAGCATTACGAACCGCGCAATGATGCTCGCGGCTCTCGCGGGCGGCGACACGCTTTTGGAGGGCGCGTTGTTCTCGCGCGACACGCTCATCATGGCGGACTGCCTCGCAAAGCTCGGCTACATCGTAAAGCCCGACAAGCTCGCGGGGACGGTCGAAATAGACGCGGGGCTTGGCGGCATTCCCAATTCGGAGGCGGAAATCGACGTGGGCAACGCGGGCACGGCGGCGAGGTTCATTACGGCTCTCGTCTCCCTGCGCAAGGGCGGCAACTATCTGCTCGACTCCGACAACGCAATGTACGCGCGGCCGATTAAGGGGCTTATAGACGCGCTGAAATCGCAGGGGGCGACTTTCGAATTTCTCGGCGAGCCCGACAGATTTCCGTTCAGAATACGCACATGCGGACTCCGCGGCGGGACGGCGGAAATAGACGCGGGAGAGTCGAGCCAAATGCTTTCGGGGCTGCTGATGGCGTCGGTTTGCGCGCAGTCGCCGATGGAGGTTCGCCTTTCGGGCGGGACGGTCTCGAAGCCCTTCGTCAAAATGACAATCGAGATGATGCGCGAGTTCGGATTCTCCTGCGAGACCGACGGAAACGTCTACAAGCCCGCGCTCAAAAAGGGCGTCATGCAGTCGCCGCGCGTGTACAGAATAGAGCCCGACGCAACCGCGGCGAGCTACCTTGCGACGCTTCCGATTGCAGTCGGCGGCGTTTCGGAAATACGCAATTTCGGGGCGTGCAAATTGCAGGGCGACGCCGCGTACATCGACGTGCTCAAATCGATGGGGCTTGTCGAAACGCGCACTGTGGGCGACAACCTGCTTGTTTTCGCAAAGGACGGCGGAGCGTATCCCGAACTCGTGGAGGTTGATTTCAACGATATTTCCGACACATTCCTTTCCCTCGCGGCGGTGTCCATGCTGCTGCCGTTCAAGCTCCGCATTACGGGCATTGCGCACACGCGCAGGCAGGAGACCGACAGGGTGGCGGCGGTTGCCCGCGAATTGCGCAAATTTTGCGCGTCGGTCGAAGAGTCGGAGGGCGGGCTTTTCATCACGCCGTACCCCCGCGCGGAGCTTGCCGAAAAAATCAGGGGCGTCGTTTCCGTCGAAACATACGACGACCACAGAATCGCCATGAGCTTTTCGATTGCGGGTTGCGCCGACATTCGCGGCGACGGCTCGCCGTGGATTAAAATCGAAAATCCCGAATGCACGTCGAAAACTTGGAGCGAGTTCTTCGAGGTTCTCTACACCGCGCGGGAGGATTCGCGCAAATTCAGGATTGTGTCGGTTGACGGCGGCGCGGCGGTCGGGAAATCGAGCGTCTCGCGCGAGACGTCGAACATCTTGGGCTACATGCACGTCGATACTGGGGCGCATTACAGAACCGTCGCCTACGGGCTTCTCGAAGCTGGCGCGGACTCCGCCGACTTGGCGGGTGTGCTCGCGAACCTCGAAAAGCTCGAAATCGGCACGAAGTTCGACGGAATGTCGGCGAAAATCACGCTCGGCGGCAATGTCGTGCCCGATTCCGAAATACGCAACGAGCGCATAAATTCGAAAGTCGCCGAGTTTGCCGCGATTCCGCAGGTTCGCGACTTCCTCAAAAACTACCAGCGTTCCATGGCTGACTTCGCCCGCAACAGCGGCTTCGGCGGCATGATTATGGAGGGGCGCGACATCGGATCGGTCATTTTCCCCGACGCCGACGCCCGCATTTTCCTCGACGCCGACGAGCAGACGCGCGCCGCGCGCCGCGCCAAGGAGGGCATTACAGACTCGGTCAAAAAACGCGACGAGCTTGACAAGTCGCGCAAGACCGCGCCGCTTGTGTGCCCCGACGGCGCGACGCTCATCGATACCTCGAAAATGTCGAAGTCGGAGGTCGTAGAAAAGACGCTTTCGGTAATTCTCGAATCGTAAATGAGGACGCGCTTTTTCAAAGTAGGGAAGGGCAAATACATCTACAAAGGCTGGTGGATTTTGTCGTCCGTAATCTGCGACGTGTTCGGCAGAATCGAGCTTTACGGCTACGAGAACGTTCCGAAAGAGCCGTGCATCATCGTCGCCAACCACGTCAGCTATCTCGACCCGATGGCGGCGGCGTTCTTCCACGAGACGGAGCTTTGCGCCGTCGCGCGCGACACCCTCATGGACGGCAAATTTTCGGGCGCGTTCTTCCGCAGCCTCAACGCGATTCCGATTAAGCGCGGGCAGTCGGGCAATCTGGGCGCGTTCCGCGAGGTGCTCGCGCGGATAAAG
>DHMA01000090.1:5070-5710 GCA_002405555.1 Opitutia bacterium UBA4654 | reverse complement strand
TATTTTTCGGGCACACATCACAATGGCAGACAAAATGATAATATCCGAAGAAGTCGTCCGGACGCGCGTAATGCGCGTTCATTCGGGAAAACTTCGGGATTCGTTAAGGCGCGGATTCTTCGGGGGAAAATTCCGTCCGAAAAAGAAGCCCCTATCAAACGCCCGAAACGGAAGGGAGGCATCGAATGGCTAGTTCGTTCAGGAGGGCAAACAAGAGCGCGGTCTATCTGAAACTGGCGATTACGGGCCCCAGCGGTTCGGGCAAGACAACCGCGGCCTTGAGGCTCGCCAGAGGTCTCGTCGGACCGAAAGGCAGAATCGCCGTAATCGACACGGAAAATTCCTCGTCCCTACTGTATGCGGATTCGTTCAATTTCGACGTGTGCGTAGTCGAACCTCCGTATACGGAGGACAAGTTCATAAAGGCTATGGCGGACGCCTCGGGCAACTACGACTGCGTCGTAATAGATTCGTTCTCGCACGTCTGGCAGGCGATTCTGGAATACAAGTCGAAACTCGACATGCGCGGGGGCAATTCCTACACGAATTGGGCGAACGCCGGAAACAAGTTCGAAAACGTCCTGCAGGCGGTTCTCTCGTCAAAAATGCACATAATCTGCTGTATGCGCTCGAAGATGGA
>DHMA01000090.1:0-5032 GCA_002405555.1 Opitutia bacterium UBA4654 | reverse complement strand
CGCTCGAAGATGGACTACGCAATCGACACCGACGAAAAGGGCAAAAAGTCGATACGCAAAGTCGGACTCGCCCCGATTATGAGGGACGGCATCGAGTTCGAATTCTCGCTCGTGCTGGATTTGGACATGAACCACAAGGCGGTGGCCTCGAAGGACAGAACGCGCATGTTCGACGGCAAAATCGAGGAAATCACGGAACGTACCGGCGAACTTCTAGACGCTTGGAGGCTCGGCAAAACGGAGTCTTCGCCGATAGCCGAAAACTCCGGCGACGAAATCCCGATGGACTACCCCTCCGATTTGGAGTCGATAATAGGCGAACACGCCGAAGAGGCCGACATTGCGCTGCGCGCGTGGGGCTGGATAGGCGCGGGGGAAAACTGGAAAAACCTTTCCTCCGAACGGATAGCTTCGATAAAGGCCAAACCGAAGGAATTCATGTCGAGGGCACTCGAGGTCGCGGCGCAAATCGGGAGGGGCAACTGACATGGACTTCGAAAGACCTCCCGTGTATTTCGACATAGAGACGGGACCGCTTCCGCGCGCCGAAGTCGAAACGTTCCTGCCCGAATTCGAAAAGCCGAAAAACTACAAGGACGAAACGAAAATCGCCGAAGCTCTCGCGAAAAAGGAGTCGGAATGGTTCAAAAAGGCGGCGCTTGCCGCGACTACGGGAAAAGTTCTCGCCGTCGGATACTGCACGGACGAAAACGACATAACGGTTCTCGAGGGAGAGGAGGCGTCGATACTGACGGCATTCTGGAACGCGGTCACATACCGCGGCGCATTCCTGCAAAAGCTCGTCGGCTTCAATTCGAATTCGTTCGACATACCGTTTCTGGTCCGCCGCTCGTGGAAACTCGGCGTTTCCGTTCCAAAATCCCTTTTCAAGGTTTCGTACGGGCGCGTCCGCCTGAACGCAAACTGCATCGACATGCTGGATTTCTGGTCGTTCGGCACGCGCGATTCGATAAAACTGCGCGATTTGGCGAAATTCCTCGGAGTCGGCGAAAAAACGGGCGACGGCGCGGAATTTTCCGGACTCTACGAATCCGACAGGAATTCAGCAATAGACTACCTGCGCAACGACGTCCTGCTTACGATGCGCTGCGCAAGGGCAATACAACTTACAAAGTGAAAGGAAAAACATGAGACAGATATCGATACCCGGAAGATACAACGCGAAAGTGGAACTCGCCGAAATCCGCCAATCGGAGGCCACCGGCGCATACTACCTTTACATGGAGTTTGCGACCGACGACGGCGAATGCGCGTCGAAACGCCTGTATCTTTCCGAAAAGGCTCTGGAGTATTCCGTTAAAAGCCTGAACGAGGCCTTCGACTTCGACGGGGATTTTTCGTCGGCGGGCGCGCAGCTCGTCGGAGCGGAATGCCGCATAACGGTCGCCGAATCCGAAACGGAGAACGGCGGAAAATACCTCGAAGTGCGCTTCATAAACCGCGTTTCGCCGAAGGATTCGCCCGCGACGGCGGACGCAATCGGCAGGCTTTCGGCTATGGCAAAAGGCGCACTCGCCGCAAAAAACGGCAAAAATCCCTTCTGACATGGGCGAATTGCGGCCATACCAGAGGGACTTCTGCGACGCCGTCATAAACGACCTCGGGGAGCACGACAGGCTCCTCGGGGTTATGGCGACGGGAGCGGGCAAAACGGTCGCGGCGGCGGAAATCATCCGCCGCTACAACCGTCCCGCGCTGTTTCTTGCGGACGCGAGGGAGCTCGTCTATCAGGCGGCGGAGAAAATCGGGGCGTGGACGGGAACAATCCCCGACATCGAAACGGGCGAATCGCACGCGTGCGGGAGTTCGCAAATCGTGGTCGGCACCACGCAGAGCGTGTCTGGAAGGCTCTTCAAATACTATCCGGAGGACGTCTCGCTTATAATCGTGGACGAGGCGCACCGCAACACGCTGGGCTCGCGGGCTCTGAGGGTTCTGAACTACTTTTCGCGCGCGAAAGTCGTCGGCATTACGGCCACGCCCTACCGCAGCGACAAAAAACTGCTCGGCTCGTTCTACGAAAAGGTCTCCTGCGAAATCGGGCTTTTCGAGCTCATAGCACAGGGATACCTTTCGCGCATCGTCGTAAAAAGCGTTCCGGTCGACGTCGATTTGAAATCCGTCCGCTCCCGCAACGGCGACTACGACGAAGGCGATTTGGCGAAGGCTCTGTCGCCGCATTTGGCAAAGTGCGCGGAGCTTTTGAAGGAACACGCCGCCGACAGGAAAACCGTGGTGTTTTTGCCCCTTGTGGAGACGAGCAGACTCTTCTGCAAACTCTGTCGCGACATCGGGCTTAACGCCGTCCATGTAGACGGGAACGACCGCGCGGCTCTCCGTTCCGACTGGCGCGTAATATGCAACGCCTCGCTTCTTACCACCGGATGGGACGAGCCTTCGGTGGACTGCGTATACATTTTGCGCCCCACCAAAAGTCAGGTTCTCTTCAGCCAGATGGTCGGGCGCGGCACGCGGATTTGCAAAGGCAAAGACCACCTACTGCTGCTCGATCCGCTGTTTCTGTCGGACGACCTGAACCTCATCCGCCCCGCAAGACTCGTCGCGAGGGATCCAGAAGAGGCGGTGTTTTTGCAGTCGCGTCTCGACACCGAGGGCGGAGATTTGATGGTAGAAGCCGACCGCGCGAAGTCCGACCGCGCCAAAAGCATGCAGGAGCGGCTCATCGAAACGAGGACGAAGAGTTCGCGAACGATAGACGCGATGGAGCTTGCCCTGTCGCTCGACAGGTTCGACATAGTAGACTACGAACCGGAATTCCGCTGGGAGAAGCAGCCGATTTCCGACGGGCAGAAGTCCGTCCTCGCAGGCGGAGGTTTCGACACCGACATTCCCGAAATGTGCAGGGGACTAGCATCGAAAATCATCGACCTGCTCTACCAACGCCGCGAAATGGGGCTTGCCACGCCCAGACAGGTGCGGCTTTTGAGGCGGCTCGGCTTCAAAAATGCAGCTACCGTTTCATTCGACGAGGCCAAAAGGATGATTTCCGCAAGGCTTGACGGAAAGGCGCGGCATGACGGAAACTGAGAGAACCGCGCTTCTTTTCAAAAGCAGATACGAAACCGCGTGCGTTCCCGTCACGCGCGGCAAAACGCCGCTCGTAAAGTGGGGCAAATACCGCGACCGCCTTCCCGAAGACGGCGAAATACGCGGGTGGTTTTCGGGGAACAACTCGATTGCCGTAGTCGCGGGGAAAGTCCAGTGCATCGATTTCGACGAGAAATATTCGGCGGGAATATTCGGAAAGTTCAAAAGGCGTTGCGCCGAAAACGCGATGGGCGCGCTCGTGGAGGGTTTGTTGTGCCAGCGCACGCCGAGCGGCGGCTACCATCTGGTTTTCGTCTGCGCCCCCGACGAAAGGAACGCCAAGCTCGCCGTAGCCGAAAACGGCAATGTCGCCATAGAAACGCGCGCCTCGGGCGGGTATTTTTTGATCGCGCCGTCGAATGGATACGAGATCGTATCGGGGAGCATCGGGAACATTCCGACAATATCGCCAGACGAGCGCGACGAGCTGTTTTCGGTTGCGAGGTCGTTCGACACCCGCAGTCGCGAAAAGCTGGTTTACGGAACTTCCGAACTCCCCGGCGACGACTACGACTCCAATGCCGACGTTCCCGAATTGTTGCGTTCCTGCGGCTGGACGCACGTCGGCGGGAACTACTGGCGCAGGCCCGGCAAATCGCGGGGAATTTCCGCAACGTGGAACCGTATTCCGAACAGGTTTTTCGTGTTTTCGAGTTCGACGGATTTCGAGCCGAACGTCGCCTACAAGCCGTGGCACGTCTACGCCGTTCTGAAATGCGGAGGGGATTTCCGGAGGGCTGCCGCCGAACTTTCCCGTTCGGGATACGGCAGGCACGGTCCGGTCGTATCCGCGAAATCGGGACGGATTTCCCGAAACGCCGTTTTGACGGTCGGAAATTTAGACCGTGTAAAACTGCCGCCCATTTTGAAGTACGCCGAAACCCTCGACAAGCCCGAGTGCAACGAAATCCCCGACGAGGTTGTTTGCGGCGTTCTGCACAGGGGCTGCAAGATGATTCTTTCGGCACCCTCGAAAGCCCGCAAATCGTGGACGATGCTCGAACTCGGGCTTTCGGTCGCCGGCGGGCAATACTGGATGGGAATCGAAACGGTGCAGACTCCCGTTTTGTACGTCGACTTCGAATTCCTCTACGGGATTTTCAGCGAAAGAAGAAACAGGATAATCGCCGCAAAATACGGCGCGGCCGACATCGACCTGCCGTTCTACGAACTCGTACTTCGCGGATACGACGCGCCGTTTTACGCCATAAGGGAACACATAGAAAGCTTCTGCCGCGAAAACGGCATAGGACTGATTGTCTTCGACCCCGTCTACAAGCTCGCCGACGATTTCGACGAAAACAAGGCCCGCGACGTGGCGAAGCTGTTGAGGGAATTCGAAAAACTGGCGTCGGACTTAAACGCGGCGGTCGCCTTCGCGCACCACTTCGCCAAGGGAAATTCCTCCGAGAAAGGCAGCATAGACAGGGCTTCGGGCAGCGGCGTGTGGGCGCGCGAACCCGACGCGCTTCTCATGCTCACCCCGCTCGACGGCGAAAACTACACGCTCGACATGCACCTCAGGAATTTCCCGCAAAGGCGGTCCGTTGTCGTCTACTGGAACGACGGCGTTTGGGAGGTAAACACGAACATCGACGCGGAGGAAAGCATACGGGAACGTGATTCCGCGCGCTTTGCGAAGCGACACTGCAAGGCCACTGCAGCCGATTTGCGGCGGATATTGCAGTCACGAAACGAAACGGTTGTAGACAAAAAAAACAGGCTGAAAATAGCCTCGGTTTTGGGCGTCTCCGAGCGCACGGTATACACGCTTTGGAGGCAGCTGAAAGACTGCAGCGGAGGATTTTGCAGTGAATAAACATTCTGATTGCCATATTGTTATAAATTCACTGCAAACTGCAAAATGCATGTTGCAGTGGATTGATGTGTGCCCGAAAAATAG
>DHMA01000061.1 GCA_002405555.1 Opitutia bacterium UBA4654 | reverse complement strand
CTGCCGTAGCCGGGGCAGTGGTCTGTCATGGGGAGGTCGTTATCGACCGTTTTCGGCACGCCGATTGCGCGGAGCGCGTATCCCTTTTCGTCGGCATACTGCGAGATTTTGTTTGTGGTGTCCTGCGAGTCGTTCCCGCCGATGTAGAAGAAGAAGCGGATATTGTATTTTTTGAATACTTCAAGGAGTTTTGCAAAGTCCTGCTCTGTCTTCAACTTGTAGCGGCATGTGCCGAGAGCCGAGCCCGGGGTGTAGCGCAGACCGCGAACCGTCTGTTGCGATTCCTGCGCCAAGTCGATAATCTGTTCGTTCAAAATGCCTTCGATACCGTTGAGACCGCCGTAGATTTCCTCTATGCAGTCGTGGTTGAGGGCTTCGGTGATTACGCCCGCAAGGCTTGCGTTGATGACCGCCGTCGGGCCGCCGGATTGTGCAACCAGTACATTGCCGATTAATTCTTCCATATGTGAATCTTTCTTAATTAAGATAAAAATTTGATTTGCAGTTTGCCGTTTTTTGCCTTTTTGGCAAACTTTTTCTATCCGATTCGATAAAAAAGGTGGATTTTTTCAATCGGTTGTGTATCAAAGTTCGTCTTTAATATAAAAATATGGATTCCGACGGGCAGAACAGTTCAGATTTTTCCGACGGCGGCGGCGCGCAACAGCCCGTCGTGCGCTCGCGCTTCAAGTGCCTATACCCGCGCAGGGTCAACGCCGACATGCTCCAATGCCTGTCGATTGTCGCGTACAGGGGCGAAATAGTCCTTGTGGAAGACGACGACAGGCTTGACGCCGTTCTGCCCGAAATTCTGCGAGAGCGCGTGCTCGGCTTCGACACCGAAACGCGCCCGAACTTTTCGCGCAACAAGCACTATCTGGTTTCCATTCTCCAGCTTTGCGGGGCGGAGAAAGTCTGGATTATCAGGCTCGAACCGCTCAAACACAGGCTTTCCGACATTTACGAAATTCTCGAAAACCCCGCAATCAAGAAGGTCGGGCTTGCGGTTCACGGCGACATTCTCTCGCTCAAAGAACGCTGGCTGTTTTCGCCCGCGGGCTTTGTCGATATTGCGCAGTCCACAAAGGGAATCGGCGTGATAAACACGGGCATGAAAAACCTTGCGGCTCTCGTTTTGGGCGAGCGCATTTCGAAGTCGGCGCAGCTGACAAACTGGGCGAGCGACTCTCTCACGAAAAAACAGCTCGAATACGCCGCGACCGACGCGTGGATTAGCCGCAGGCTCTTTCTCGAAGTCAAGAAAAGCATCGAAACCACAAGCATCGCCCTCGAACCCGAACCGAAGCAGAAGCATAGGTTCAACTTCAAGGTTTTCGTATCGGGCGTGATGCACAAGCTTGCGGAAAAATTCGGCGGGGTCAAACTGCGCCGACAGCATGTTTCCGCGCCCAAGAAAAGCGACGCAAACAAACAGCAGCCCCGCAACGGCGGCGGGCGCAGACGCTCGGGCAAACGGAATCCGCAGGACGGACAAAATTCGGGCGGAAAGCGCGGATAGTTTTTGCGCAGGCTCGCGGGGCGCGAGGCGTTTCAGTCTCGACCGAGATTGCTTGCGCGTATTTATTGCGTGGGGAGGTATTATATAATTAATAAGGCGCACGGCGCGGAGTCGCGCATTCGGTACGCGGACGTTGTGCGTTGCAATTATGTTATACAGGCGGCGCGGATTGTTCGGCGTTTTTGCGCCGCGTTTGAGCGTGCGGATTTTTTGCGCGTCGGGGCGGGGTTAAAGTTCCCCGCGCCCCACGAGCAACGCGTAGTTGTTGCCCCATTCGCTCGACGCAATGCACATTATTTTTTTCGGGTTGTCGGGCAGTTTTGCCTCGTCGAAAAGTCTCACGCCTGTGCGCTGTTTCCAGAGCGTTCTGCCGCCCGCCAAGGCTTCGAGCGCGAATACGAGCGTTGCGGGCGCGGACGCCGTTTCGAGGTATCCCGTGTTGAGCGAGCTTGCGAGCATCGGGGCGTCGGGGAAGAGCGTGTCGCGGACGAACACAGCGACGGAGTCTTGTGCGCAGCCGCGCGGACTCCACAAAACCAAATCGATTTCCGCCGCGCGAATCTTTGCCGCGTCAAGCGCTTCGCGCGCCGCCCGCAGGAGACCGTCGCCGTCGAGATTGTGCGAGCCGAACGCGCAGGCGTCGGAAGCCGCCGCAAAGGCGAGAATTTCGCCCAAGATTTTCGCTCCCCGCGCTTTCGCGGTTTCCGCGTCTTCGACGAGCGCAGCCGCCGCGCCTTCGCCGAGCACTCCGCACGAGGGCGTCGAAAAGCTCAGCCTGAAATTTTCCTCTATCGCGCCCCTGTGGATTTTTCCGAATTTTTCGTAGGCGTCGATTTCGCGCTTGTAGAGTTCGTCGGCGGCGATTGCGAGCACGCTTTTTGCGGCGTTTTCGCGGACGAGCCGCGCCGCGTGTCCGAGCGTTTGCAGCCCCGAATTCGGGCCGGAGGTCAGCGTGATGTTCGCGCCCTTTATTTCGAGTGCCTTCGACACCCATCCCGCCGTCGAGTTCGGCGTGATGTTCGAGAAGCAGCCGATGTCGCCGCGGTTGTCGGGCGACGAGAACACCGCCTCCATGTGCGCGGTTTCCGACGAGCCGCGGCATGTGGAAACCGCAAGCCCTACGCTTTCGCAGTTGTCCCTGCGGATTCGCAGCCCCGCCTTGTCGAGCGCGCCCTTTGCGGCGAGCGTCGCCATGACCGCAATCGGCGTCATTCCCGAAAAATCGACGCGCCTGTCGAGCGTCCGAGGGTTCGGCAGGTTCACAAGCCCCGCGCTGCGCTCCGACTCGAAGCGCGAAATTTTTGCCACTCCCGACTCTCCGTTTTCGAGCGCGTCGATGTTCTTTTCCGTCCCGATTCCGAGCGGCGTTATCGCCGAGCAGCCCGTGATTACCACGCGGACTTCCGATTCGGGCTTTTCGCGCCGAACGAAAGAGTCCTTCGCCACGACCACCGCAGCGTTGTTGCCCGCAAACGCGTAGTTTGCCGAAATGAAGCGGTCGTATTCGGTTTCG
>DHMA01000068.1 GCA_002405555.1 Opitutia bacterium UBA4654 | reverse complement strand
AAAGGCGCGGTTATAGCCGCGCCGAATTATCACAGAAAGGAGCGAAGCTCCGACGCCGTGCAGGCTGCAGCCTGCTGCGGCTCGCGTTCGAGCGGGGGGGACAGGCGGGAGTTTTCGTGGTAGCGAAAACCGCCTTTTGGGGGCGGCAGCCCCCTCTGTTGCCGTGCAGGCTGCTAGCCTGCTTATTTGGGGCTTGCAAAGTTGGGGAGAATGTAGTTTGATAGGGGGTACGATGAAGAATTTAGGAGATAAATTGTTGCAGGCGAGGACAGCGATGGGGATATCGGTGCGGGACGCGGCCGACGCCACAAAACTCCGCGCGGACATCATAGAGAACATGGAGTCGGGCGAGTTCAACTATAAACTTCCTGAGATATACAAACGCGGATTTTTGCGGATATACGCGGCGTTTTTGAAGCTCGACGTGGACGCGATTTTGGACGAATACGCGATGGCGTCGCGTGCGGCGGGCGGCGACGACAGGCGGCGCGTCAATATTTTGTCGCGCATGGCGACGGTGGCGTCAAACGTGTCTACATCGGCGCAGAAAGAGTTTGCGCCGCCGCAGGCGGAAACGGAGTCGCGCTTCGAATCTTTCGACAACGCAGAAGAGGAGAGGGAGTCCGATACGCCCGATAACTCGCAGAAGTTCGTCAAAACGGCGGTCGTCTTCGGCGCAGTCATTCTGGCGGCAGTCGTGATAATTCTGGCGGTCTCGACATTCGCAAAACGCGCGCCCGAAGAAAACCCCGACATTTCGATAAACGGGAATATCGCAACACAGCCCGTGTCGGCGGCGGCGAACGCGGCAATGAACGAAGTTTCCGCGCCCGAACTCAAACTTGCCCTGACCGCTCTTGCCGACACATACGTTCTGGTCTACCAAGACATTAAGACGGCGGACGGTAAACACCCCGAACCGCTCTATACGGGCGCAATGCAGGCGGGCGAACGGCGCGAATTTACGTCGGGCGTGCCGCTGATGGTGAAACTCACCGACGCCGAAAGAATCAAGATGGAGCGCAACGGCGCGACGCTCGATTTGAAGGGCGCAAAGGGTCTTAGACTGTTCAGGATAGTCTCCAAATAGAGGGGAAAATTATTTCCGCGCGCGGGCCGAAAATTTTGATTCGGCTCGTTTTGCGTACAAAAAGGCAATCTTAAATATAAAATGCTATGCTAACACATGTTGTAATATTCCGCACGCGCGACGCGTCGAAAGCGCCGCTCATACTCGAAGGGCTTGAAACGCTCAAACAAATCGACGGCGTAAAGTTCATGCACATCGGCGCGCCCGTTCCGAGCGCGCGTCCCGTGGTGGACGACTTTTTCGACTACGCGCTGGTGGTGTCGTTCGAGGACGGCGCGGCGGGGCTTAAACGCTACGCCGAACACCCCATACACGTAAATTTCGTGGAAAACTATCTGAAACCCGCAGGCGGAAAACTGCTGGTCTACGATATCGGAAATGCTTAAACTTTCTCCGAAATACGCCGACGCTTGCGCGTTCATATTCGAATCGGCGAGGGAACTCGGCGGTCGGGCGTATTTTGTCGGCGGCTGCGTGCGCGACGCCCTATTGGGGGCGACGCCCAAAGACTTCGACATAGAGGTCTACGGATTGCCGCCGCGGATTTTGGAGGAAATGCTCGCGCGGAAATTCCGCGTGGAGAAAGTCGGCAAGAGCTTCGGCGTCTGGATTCTGAAAGGCTACGACATCGACGTAAGCATTCCGCGCCGCGAGCGCAAAACGGGAGAGGGGCACAAGGCGTTCGACATAGAGTGCGACCCGAACCTGTCGGTGGAGGAGGCTTGCGCACGCCGCGACTTCACAATAAACGCCGTTTTGTACGACCCCCTCGACGGGAAAATAATAGACCCCTACGGGGGCGAGTCCGACCTGCGTCGGGGGGTGCTTCGGCACACTTCCGACAGGTTTTCGGAAGACCCGCTGAGGGTGCTGAGGGCGATGCAGTTTTCGGCGCGGTTCTCGATGGAGGTTGCGTCCGAGACGGTCGAACTGTGCTCGAAAATCCCGTTCGAAAACCTGCCGATTGAGCGCGTTTTCGAGGAGTGGAAAAAACTGATTTTGAAGGGGCGCAAAATTTCGCTCGGGTTGAATTTTCTGCGCGACTGCGGCTGGCTTAAATATTTTCCCGAACTCGCCGCAACGAGCGGCTGCCCGCAGGACCCGCACTGGCACCCGGAGGGCGACGTCTACACGCACACGGGCTTTGCGCTCGACGCGTACGCTTCGGCGCGGACGGGCGACGAGCGGGAGGACTTGGTCGTGGGGCTTGCCGTTCTCTGCCACGACTTGGGCAAACCGCTTTGCACGACATTCGGCGGCGACGGGAAAATCCACTCGCACGGGCACGACATCTTGGGCGTGAAGCCAACGCGCAAATTTCTGGCGCGGCTCACGCGGGAAAAATCGCTCGTGGAGGAGGTCGTGCCGCTCGTCGAACGGCACATGGCGATTCTCGACCTGTGGCGCGTTAAGGCGGGCGACTCCGCCATTCGCCGCCTTGCGCGGAAAGTGGGGCGGATAGACAGGCTTGTGCGCGTGGACTTCGCCGACCGCAACGGGCGCGGGGAGGGCGAATATAAGGACGACTCGCCGCAGGGCAAGTGGATTTCCGAGCGCGCGGCGGAGCTTGAAGTGCGCGATTCCGTCCCGAAGCCGATAGTCATGGGACGCCACTTGCAGGAGCTTGGCATGAAGCCGTCGCGCGAGTTCGGCAAAATACTCTCCGCCCTGTACGAGGCGCAGCTCGACGGCGAATTTTCCGATTTGGCTGGCGGCATGGAAAGGCTGCGCGGCATGCTCGAAAAAAAACTTTGAAAAAGGCGAAAACGCGTTAAGTTTGAACGGAAAATTACGATAAACACCATTTGAATTTTTATGAAAAAAGAAAAAAACACTTCAACCGAAAACACTGAAAAGAAAGAGCCCGAACAGACGAACCCCGAATCCTGCGCCGCGGAGGACATGGCGGCGGAGGAACAGTCCATGAACATGGCGGACATCGTGGGCGAGCTCGACAGGGCGCAGGCGGACGCCGCAAAAAACAGGGACTTGTACCTTCGCGCCGTAGCCGACTTGGACACATACCGCCGCAAAGTCCAGCGCGAAAAGCAGGAGCTTGCAAAATTCGCCCTCCAACCGCTCATCGAAGAGCTTTTGCCGTCAATCGACCACCTCGACATGGCAATCGACGCGGCGAAAAACTCGGACGATTCCAAAAACATTCTCACTGGCGTCGAAATGGTGAGCGCGCAGATTAAAAAAGTCTTCGCGAACTTCGGCGTGGAGGAAATCGCGGCGGAGGGCAAGCAGTTCGACCCGAACACGTCGGAATGCGTGTCGCACGAGCCGTCGGCGGACGTCCCCGAAAACGGCGTAATCAAGGTTGTCCGCAAGGGCTACACGTTCAACGGCAGGCTGCTCCGCGCCGCGAGCGTTGTCGTTTCGAGCGGCAGGGAGTAATTTTTTATGGCGGAAGAAGATTTTTACAAAGTTTTGGGCGTGGAAAAAACCGCGTCCGAGCAGGAAATTAAAAAGGCATACCGCAAGCTCGCGCTAAAATACCACCCCGACCACAATCCGGGCGACAAGGCGGCGGAGGAAAAATTCAAACAGGTTTCCGAAGCCTACGAAATTTTGTCGAACCCCGAAAAACGCGCAAAGTACGACCAGTTCGGACATGCGGCGTTCGCGCAGGGCGGCGGGGCGGCGTACTCGCAGGCGGGCGGCTTCGGCGGCTTTCAGGACCCCTTCGACGTCTTCCGCGAAGTCTTCGGCGGCGGAGGAGGCGGGGGAGCCGCGTTCTACGACTTCTTCGGAGGCGGCGGGGCGTCGCGCCAAGACTACGACGAACCCGAACGCGGTTCCGACATCCGCGCGGAAATCGAAATTTCGCTCGAAGAGGCGGCAAAGGGCGCAAGCCGCACAATCCGCTACAACCGCATGGTCGTGTGCCCCGACTGCAACGGCAGCGGGTCGAAAAACGGCGCGAGCGGCAGAAAAGTCTGCCCCAAATGCAAGGGTTCGGGGCAGGTCAGAATGGCGCAGGGGCCGATTCGCTTTTCGCAGCCGTGCCCCGAATGCGGCGGCACGGGAACGGTAATCGAAAATCCGTGCCCGAAATGCGGCGGGTCGGGGCGCGTAAAAGAGCGCAACGAAGTTAAAATCGACATTCCCGCGGGCGTGTACACGGGGTCGAGACTCCGCAAAACGGGCGCGGGCAACGCGGGCTACAACGGCGGCGGCTACGGCGACCTGTACGTCGTAATTTACGTCTCGCCGAATCCGCGCTTCGAACGCGACGGCAACGACCTCTACACCGACATTAAAATCAAGTTCACCCTCGCCGCGCTCGGCGGGCAGGTCGAGATTGAAACGCTCACGGGCAAGGCGGTTTTGAAGATTCCAGCGGGAACGCAACCCAACGCGGCGCTGCGCATGAAGGGGCTGGGCATGCCCGACCTCCGCGGCGGCGACAGGGGCGACCTGTACGTGAGAATCCACGTCGAAGTTCCGACCAAGCTTACCGACGCCCAGCGCATAAAGCTTGAAGAATTCGCAAAACTCTGCGGCGACGACAACCCGAAACAGTCGTCCGAGCCGTTCTATAAAAAATTCTTCTAAGCAGACTGTTTACCGCAAAACGGGCGCATGTATAAAAACACGCGCCCGTTTTTTTGCGCCCTTGCGCGGCGGAAAGAAAGCCGGTTCGCGCGGCGGGAACAGCGAGGAGAAATAAAAGACCGTCGGCTGACTTGCGGCGGGCTTTTTGCGCTTTTGCCCGAATGTCTCTTTTGTGAACACGCGCCTTGACCGCTTGAAAATGTATGAGTTGGAACTTTCCGCGCGGGTGTATTCGCGCAAAAAAAGGGCTTCGCGTTGCCGCGAAGCCCCGTACCTGCTAATAAAACAAAGGTTTATTTGCGTCTGCGGTATGCCGCAAGCGCCAGCGCGATTGCTCCGAAAATCGCCGCCCATTCCGCGGGTTCGGGGATTGCCGCAACGAGCCAGCCGGTGTCGCTTACCGTGATGTTCACGAGGTTTTCGTCGGAATCGTACGCCTTGATTCTCGAAAGCTGCGCCTTTGTGGCGGCGTCCGTGCCGACGTAGATTCTGTTGTCGGCAAAGTTGTAGATTTCCACGATTTTGCCCGCAAAGCCCGTGATTGTTGCTTCGCCCACTTTCGTGAGTTCGAGGGTTGCGTCGTTGTCGTCGAGGAAAATCTTTAAATCGTTGCCGAGCCAGAGCTGCGCGAATTGCTGGTTTGCCGTGATGTGCAGTTCGGGAACGTAGGCTTCAAACCCGTCGCCCCTGTCCGCGGTAACGAGGGTTATGTTGCCTTCGCCGCTTTCGTCTACAATGGCGTTCGCCTTGTTGAGGTACGCTTTCGAAATATTCCACATTACGAACTTCTTTTCGCCGCCCGAAATCGTGATTTGCGAGTCGCCGCTGACGATGAGCTTTGCCGTGGTGAGGTCGATGTTCGCGTTGATGTCGCCGTTGAGGTCGAGGCGCGAATCAATGTACCATGTTGCGCTCATGCCCGTTGTGGTATTCTTTTCAAGTTTTGCGGTGCGCTTGATTTCGAGCCCGCGGTTGCCGAGGTCAACGTCGCTGTTTGCCGTATCCTGCGCGAAAGTGCCGCCCATCGAGTTCATCGTGTACGCCACGAATCTCTTGTTCGGGTTTTTGTTCGCGATATTGAGCGTGCCGCCTATGTTGAGCGTGCTACCGCCCTGCATTTCAAGCTGTCCGTTGACGGTGAGCGAACCGTTTGCGTAGATGTTGATTGTGTTGTCGGAAGTTCTGAGAACGCCGTTCGAGCCGATTGTGAGCTTTGTGCCGTCGTACAGGTCGATTTGGCTCTTGTTGCCGTTGTATCTTTGGAGGTTGAACTCGCCGTTTACATTGAGGTTTGCGTTGTTGGTTTTTCCGTAGTATTCGCCGAGCCTGATAGAGCCGCTCCAATCAACCTTTGCGCCTTCGGCAATGTTGATGTCGGAAGTGCCATCCTGTATCTGCAAGGTCGTGTTTTTTGCAAACACCTTTGCGTAGACGTTTTCGAAGTTGAGGTACTGCGACTGTGTGGAGAGAACCGAGGTAAGAGTGAGGCTTTCGCCGAAATCCACCGTGATTGCGGCGGTGCTCGACGCGGAATTCGTGATGGTCGTCGTTGTGTAGTTTTGCGCCCAAGACGAAACTTTGATTGCGGTTTTTGCGTCCATCGAATTTGCGTCTACGGTCAAGCCCGACTTTGAACCCCACGCGGCGATGTTGACGCCGCCCGTCGAGCCGTCTATTTCGGTGAGCGAGCCTGCCGTAACGCCGTTGCTCGCCGTGTATTTGTTGCCGTCGGTCGAGTCTATTTCGATTGCGTCGCCCGATGTGAGCAGCGTGCGGTCCGACGCTCCGCCCTTAACGGGTTCGGCATACGCCGTCGCCGTCGCCGCCAGCGCGATTAACATAGGTATTGTGAGTTTCTTCATAATAATAGCCTGGTTAGGTTGCGCAACTTTTCCCTGTTGCTTGTTATAATAATCTATGCAGAGTGTGAAGAATGTACACTCAAATATTGCGCTTTTTTTGTAAACGGTTTAATTCTGTAAATATATTTGAATCTTGCTGTTGCGAATTTCGATTTTTAAAAACGCGCCCGTCCCTCCCGAATGCCGAATTTTTTGCTTGGCAACGCCTTTGCCGCGTCCTTATTGCCTTGCGATTGTAAAATATTGTTGTCTTGCGGGCATTTTTGTGCCATAGGGAAAGTTTGAAAATGAACGAATCGCCAATACATTTTTCGCACTCCGACATACTTGCGGCAATGCCCCAACAGCCGCCTTTCCTCTTCGTCGAAGAGGCCGAATATGCCGACGGAGTCATTACGGGACGCTACACCCTCAAACCCGACGAATTCTTCTTCAAAGGGCATTTCAAAAACAACCCCGTCTTCCCCGGAACGCTGATGTTGGAGGCAATGGGGCAGCTCTGCGTGTTCGGGCTTATCAAGGGCGTTTTTGCCGACATGCCCAAGTCCGCCGACCCCGAAAAAATATTTTTCACTTCCGGCGACGGCGCGCGCTGCATGCGCATCTGCCGCCCGAACGAAGTCCTCGAACTCCGCGCAAAGCCCACGCGCATACGCCGCCCGATTGCGAATTTCGAGGCGTCTATGTCGGTAGGCGGTCAGAAGGCGTCGTTCTGCGAAAAACTCACGCTCACTTTCGATTTCATTTCCTAATATTCCATGAAGAAAAACAACGTTGTAATCACAGGTCTCGGATTCATCACAAGCATCGGCAACGACATCGAATCGGTTTGCGACAGCCTTGTGAACCTCAAAAACGGCATAGAACTTTACCCGCAGTTCGCCGACGACAAAATTCCCGTCAAATGCGTCGGAACGGTAAAGCATTTCGACACAAACAGCACCGACCCCGAAGACTGGACGTATCCGCCCGAATACCGCGTGCGCCGCGACGTTCTGCGCTCGCTTCCCCCGCACGGGCTTTACGCCTACTGCGCAATGAAGCAGGCCATTGCCGATTCGGGCTTGGACGAATCTCAAATTTCCGACCCCTCGACGGGGCTTTACACCGCCTCCGCAGGCTCTACGGGCATGCTCTACCACAACATGCAGATGCTCGACAAAAAGGGCGTTCTGCGCTCGAACCCGCTGGGAATCGTGGCGTCAATCGTGGGCACGCTTTCGTTCAACCTCGTGTCGGCGTTCAGCATTAAGGGCGCAAGCTGCGGCTTTGCGTCGGCATGCGCAAGCAGCTCGCACGCGACGGGCTTTGCCTACGACGAAATCGCAAGCGGCCGTCAGGACAGAATGTTCGTGGCGGGCGGCGAAGACGGCGACTACCGCACATTGCTCCCCTTTGCGGGCATGCGCGCGCTCAGCACCAACCGCGACCCCGAAACGGCGTCGAGACCCTTCGACAAAAACCGCGACGGATTCGTGGGTTGCGGCGGCGGCGTGGTAATGCTTCTCGAAAACGAGGAGGTCGCCAAAGCCCGCGGCGCGAAGATTTACGCGAGAATCCGCGGCTGGGGACAGGCGAGCGACGGCTACAATGTCGCCGTTCCGCACCCCGAAGGCACGGGCGTTATAAACGCCGCAAACCGCGCCCTTGCCGACGCGGGAATTTCGGCGGACGATGTGGACTACATCAACGCCCACGCAACCTCCACGCCCATGGGCGACGTCGCCGAGCTCAAAGCGGTCAAGGCGGTTTTCGGGCAAAACAAAAAGCTTAGAATCAGCAGCACGAAGGCGATTACGGGGCACGGGCTTTCGCTCGCGGGCGTGATGGAGGCGGCGTTCTGCGCCCTCGCGCTCAAACGCGGCTTCACACCCGGCTCGGCGCACATCGAAAACCTCGACGAAGCCGCGGAGGGTCTTAACATTCCGCGCAAGACGGAATTCGATTCGCCGAAAATCGCGCTTTCGCTCAGCAGCGGTTTCGGCGGCGCGAACACGGCAATCGTCATGGAGGCCGCCGAATAATGATTTGGCTTTACAGGCTTTTGTTTGTCCCCGCGTTCCTGCTGGCGTTCCCGTACTACGCGGTCAGAATGCTGCGCCGCGGCGGATATTCAAAAGACTTCTCGCACAGGCTCGGCGGGCAGAAAAAGCTTCCGCCGAAGTCGGGCAAAAAGCGCGTGTGGTTGCAGGCGGTAAGCGTGGGAGAGATTGAGGCTCTGGCGTCGCTTATAGACATGCTCTCCTCGGAATTCGAGCTTGTGGTGACAACTACCACAAGCACGGCGTACAAAATTCTGCGCGAAAAATACGCGTCGAAATGCCTGTATGTTGGGGTGTTCCCGATAGATTTCTGGCTGTTTTCCGCCCGCGCGTGGGAGAAGATAAACCCCGACGCGTGCCTGCTCATGGAGGGCGAACTTTGGCCCGAGCACATTCATCAGGCGAAGTCGCGCGGGGCGAAAATAATGCTGCTTAACGCGCGAATGTCGGACAAGTCTTTCGGGCGCTACGCAAAGTTTCCGTACGTCGCGCGGAGGCTGCTCGACAAGTTCGACGCAATCTGCGCTTCGAGCGAATTCGACGCCGCGCGTTTCATAAGGCTGGGCGCGTCGCCGCTGAAAGTATTTACGACGGGCAACATGAAGTTCGACTCGAAGCCCGCAACGGTGCTCGACGAAAACGGAAAGGCGCAGCTCCGCGCCGAAATGGGCTTTGCGCCCGACTCCCTCGTTCTGCTCGGCTCGTCCACATGGAACGGCGAGGAGGAAATGCTTTTGAAGGCCCTCGACAAAATCCGCGCCGATAAAATAGACTGCCGCCTGCTTCTTGTTCCGCGCCACGCCGAACGCCGCAACGCCGTAAAACGCCTGATTGCGGGCTATCCGCACGGCGTCCGCAGCGAATCGAAAACCGCGCCGGAGGGAACGCTCGTCTACCTTGCCGACACTACGGGCGAACTGCGCAACCTTACGCAGATTGCCGATTTTGCGTTTGTGGGCAAAAGCCTTCCGCCCAACGTCGGCGGGCAGACCCCGATTGACTGCGCCGCCCTCGGAGTGCCGATTGTCTACGGCCCGAATATGACGAATTTCCGCCGCGCGTGCGAAACGCTCGAACGCGACGGCGCGGTCGTGAAAGTCCCCAACGCCGAGTGCGCGGTGGTCGAGCTTGCGCGGCTTGCAAAAAATCCGCATGCGCGCGAAACGCTCGCGCAGTCGGCAAAGAAGTGGCACTCGTCGAACGTCGGCGCAAGCGCGCGCACGTTTGCAATAATAGAGGACAGGTGCGGAAAATAGGGCGCGTCGGGCGCGGGCGTCGCGATTTTTTCGCAAAGCCGCGCAAAAAAAACTTGAAAGCGGGCGGCGGCAAACCCATTTTTTTCAGCCTGTAAAAACGCAAAACATATGGCTATAAAACTTGGCATCATAGGCTACGGAAATTTGGGCAGGGGCGTGGAAGCCGCCGTGCGCCAAAACCCCGACATGGAACTCGAAGTCGTCTTCACGCGCAGGAATCCCGAAAGCGTGAAGATTGCGACAAAATCGGCGAAAGTCGCAAACGTTGCGGACGCCGCGGAATGGAAAGACAGGCTCGACGTCGTGATTCTCTGCGGCGGAAGCGCGACCGACCTCCCCGTGCAGACTCCCGAATACGCAAAACTTTTCAACGTGGTCGACAGCTTCGACACCCACGCGAAAATTCCCGAACACTTCGCGAAAGTGGACGCCTCCGCCCGCGCGGCGGGGAAAGTCGCCGCGATTTCGCTCGGCTGGGACCCCGGACTTTTCTCGCTCAACCGCATGTACGCCGGCGCGATTCTCCCCGAAGGCAAAGACTACACATTCTGGGGCAGGGGCGTAAGTCAGGGACACTCCGACGCCGTCCGCAGAATTGCGGGCGTTAAAAACGCAAAGCAGTACACAATCCCCGTGGACAGCGCGCTCGACGCCGTCCGCAGGGGCGAAACTCCCGAACTTTCCACGCGCCAAAAACACGTCCGCGAATGCTTCGTCGTTCTCGAAGACGGCGCGGACGCCGAACGCGTCGAACGCGAAATCAAGACGATGCCCAACTACTTCGCCGACTACGACACAACCGTGCACTTCATCGACGAAGCCGAATTCAACGCAAACCACTCGAAAATTCCGCACGGCGGCATGGTTTTCAGAATCGGCAAAACGGGCTTCGAAAAGGAAAACACGCACATCATAGAGTACAAGTTGAAGCTCGACTCGAACCCCGAATTTACGTCGAGCGCGCTCGTCGCGTTTGCCCGCGCGGTCTGCCGCATGAACAAAGAGGGCATGTCGGGCTGCAAAACGATTTTCGACATTCCGCCCGCGTACCTCAGCCCGAAATCGGGCGAAGAACTGCGCTCGACGCTCCTGTAAAATCGGCGCAACGCCCCGCGCGGGCGTTCCCGTTGCGCCGACGCGCTTTTGCTCCGCGCCGAAAGCTTGGGGATTTTTCCGCAAAGCCGCCCACCCCTGAGGGTCGGGCGGTTTTTTTGCGCTCCGATTGCGCGGCGTCGGGAAAAAAGAGTTGAAGAAACGGCGGCAATGTGGCATTTGTGGGACATGAAAATTTTTCAAACACTGGGTTTTGTCGGAATTGCGTCGCTCTTGGGCGCGTGCGGGCTGATTAAGGAGTCCGCATTGGACACGTCGGGGCCCGACCTTCCCGCGTTCGGACAGGAGCTTTCGTTCTTCTCCAAATACAACGCGGACATCGTGCTTTTGGGCGACGAAAACTCGCTCGTGGCGGTCTCTCCCAAATATCAGGGCAGGGTCATGACCTCCACGTTCGGCGGCGCGGCGGGCGCGTCGCTCGGCTGGATTAACCACAGGCTTGTAGCCGACGAAAAGGCGGCGATTCAGTCCGACGAAGTGGGCGGCGAAGACTCTTTCGGAATCGGCCCAGAAGGCGGCGACTTCTCCGTGTTCTTCCCCGCGGGCGCAACGTATTCCTCCGAAAACTGGCGCGCCCCCGAAAGCTTTTCCTCCGAGCCGTGGAAGCTCACGGCGCGTTCGAAAACGCAGGCGCGTTTCGAGAAATTCGCGGACTTCGAAAACGCGAGGGGCAAGCGGTTCAAAGTCAAGGCGGAGCGCGAAATCACGGTGCTCAACCGCCCGCAGGTCTCCGAAATTTTGGGCATAGAAATTCCCGAAGCCGTAAAGCTTGTGGCGTTCCAGTCTTTCAACAAGCTCACCAACGCGGGCGACGCCGCGTGGACGCCCGAAAGCGGGCTGCTCAACATGAACGTGCAGTCGTGCTTCAACGCAAACAGGAAGGTGCGCGTGTTCATTCCGTACAGGGCGGGCGACGCCGCAAAACTCGGCGACATCGTGCGCGACAACTATTTCGAGGCGTCGTCGGGCGAGGGCTCGCTGCTTGTAGACCCGTCGTATGTGGAATTCAAGGTGGACGGGCGCAACATGTCGGGAATCGGCATTTCGGGCAGGCGCAGCGAGGGCATCGCGGTTTCGTTCGACGCCTACAATAAAATTCTCACTGTCATTCTCTACATAAAGCCGTCGGGCAACTGCGCGTACCTTCAAAACGCGTGGCGCAGAAGCGGCGGCGACAGGTTCGACGGCGACGCAATTTCCGTCTACAACAACGGCCCTCTCGCCCGCACTTCGGCGGCGGCGGACAGGTTCTACGAAATCACAACCTACTCTCCCGCGCTCGAATTGGCGGCGGGCAAAAGCCAGTTCCACCTGCAGCGCACCTTCCACTTCGGAGGCTCTGAGTACGACTTGGGGCTGATTTCCTACAAGCTCACGGGCATCGCCATCGGGCAGTTGCGCGGCGAAAAACAGTAATCCAAACAGAATTTATTTCGATAATACCGACATGAACAACCATTTTGAAATGGACGAATTTCTTCTCGAACTGCTCCGTTCGCGCTCTCCTACGGGCGTCGAACGCGAGGCGGCGGACATCGTCGAAAAATACGTTTCGCCCTATGCCGATTCGGTGAGGCGCGACGTTCTCGGAAACAGAATCGCGACCCTCGGCGCGGGCGCAAAAACGCTAATGCTCGCAGGCCACATGGACGAAATCGGATTCATCGTTTCGTACATAGACGAAAACGGCTTCGTGTTTTTCGAAACGCTCGGCGGGCACGACAACGTAATGCTCCCCGGCAGGCGCGTTACAATCATGACCCGCAACGGCTACGTCTACGGCGTAACGGGCAAGCGGGCGGTGCACCTCATGGACGCAAAGGAACGCAAGGAAGTTCCCGAAATCTACGGCGTGTGGATTGACATCGGCGCGAAATCCAAAAAGGAGGCGCAAAGCCTCGTCGAAATAGGGGACTCCGTCGTGTACGACACAATCGTCCACAAGCTCTCGCGCACGCGCTGCGCCGCGCGGGCGTTCGACGACAGGGCGGGCTGCTACTGCGCGTTCGAGGCTCTCCGCAGGCTCGCGAAGCTCGAAAAAAAGCCCGAATTCAAGGTTGTGAGCGTGGCGACCACTCAGGAGGAAATCGGCACGCGCGGCGCGTTGACCTCGGCGTACGCCGTCAACCCCGACGTCGCAATCGCAATCGACGTAGACCATGCGACCGACTTCCCCAGCTGCGACAAACGCCGCTTCGGGTATATCGAACTCGGCGCGGGCCCCGTGATTTCGCGCGGGCCGAACATCAACCCGAAAGTTTTTGAAAGGCTTGTCGAGTGCGCAAAACTCGCGGGCATTCCCTATCAGGTGAGCGCGGAAAGCAGACCCACGGGGACGGACGCTCGCGTTATCCAGATGACGCGCGGGGGCGTCGCCACGGGGCTTGTCGGCATACCGCTGCGCTACATGCACACGCCCGCGGAAGTCGCCGACCTCGACGACATCTCGAACTGCGTAAAGCTCTTGGAGGCATTCGCAATCTCGCTCAAAGAATCGGACGACTTCACTTTCTAAAATGGCGAAATCAAAAAAAGTTCTGCTCACCCGCGAGGACAATTCGGCGGTCGCCGAAATCCTGAAATCGAAGGGCGTGGGCGCAATCGAGCTTCCGCTTGTGAAAATCAACCTGCAAGCCGAGGAGGACGAACTGCGCGACGTCTTCGCCGAAATGGGACGCTACGACTGGCTGACGTTTTCGAGCGTCAACGGCGTGCGCGGCTTCTTCGGCGAGTTTTTAAAGTCGTTCGACGACATCCGCGCGCTCGGAATCGCCCGCATTGCGTGCGTGGGCGAGGCAACCGCGCGGGAGCTTAAAAAATACTTCCTCCGCGCCGACGTCGTTCCCGAAATCTCCACCGCCGAAAACATGGCGCAGGCGATGGCGGACTACGAAACGCTCGAAAACCTGAAAATTCTCTGCGTAATAGGCAACCTTGCCGGCAACGAGCTTTTCGACGCGCTCGAAAAAAACCGCGCCATCGTGGACGCGCTCGAAGTCTATAAAACCGAAATCGCGCGGGTCGAAAAGGACTGCGCGTCGGCGGCGGAATTCCGCAAAACGGGCGCGGACGCGGTCGTTTTCGCAAGCCCGTCGGCGGTGGAGGGCTTCGCGAAAAACGCCGAAAACCTCGCGCTTTCGGCAAAGGCGGTTCGCCCGAAAATCGTGGCGATTGGCGCAAAGACTGCGGCGGCGGTCGAAAAATTCGGCATGAAAGTCGCCGCGCAGGCTAAAAATCCATCTCCCGAAGCCGTCGCCGAGGCGGTTCTTTCGGCAATCGGAATTTCCGAAAAATGACGCGCGTTTTTATTTCGACAGTCTTGGCGTCGCTTGCGTGTCTGCTCGCGGCGTCGTGCTCGAAAAGCGACGGGTCGGCGTTTCCGCCCGTTCCCGTCGTCGAAAAGGCGGACATCGACGGACTGTGGCTCATGTACGACGGCGACGAACCCGAAACCGTGGTCGCGGTCTATCCGCGCGGCGGCAAACGCTACGCGAAAATGGTCGCAATCTACCACGACTCCAAAATGGACGACACAATCGAAAAGCCGATTGAACGCGCTAAGGGTCTCGACGGAAAGCCGCCGCTCTGCGGTCTCGATTTTGTGTGGGATTTGATTCCGTCGTCGGACGGAAAATTCGTCGGTAAGGTCGTGAACCCCGACGACGGCGGCGTCTACCGCTGCAAACTCTGGTTCGACGCCGACTCGAAAAAACTCGTCCTGCGCGGCGAGCTTTTCGTGTTCGGCGCAAACGAGTACCTCGTCCCGTTCGAGCAGTCGAAACTTCCGTTCAAACTCGACATCTCCAAGCTTTCGCCCAATCCGCCGCGCTTGTAGAAATGTTTGCGCTTTGTTCGGGTTTTGCCCGAATTTCGCAAGCGCAAAAAAAAGCTGGATTTTTCCCGAAATAAAGTCGATAATGCACGCATCAAAGGGGCTGTTGATTTATTTGAGTTTTCGGCTCGTGCCAACGCGGATTCGCTTTTGCGGCAGTCCGTCGGGACTGCGCGGACGGAACGTAATTCCAGCCGCCCCACGGCGCAAGCCCGCAAAACGGCGAATGCCGCAATTTATCAAAAATTGACACGACATGACAAAAAACGTAATCAGCATAATCATGGGCGGCGGACGCGGCACGCGTCTGTATCCGCTTACGAAATACCGTTGCAAGCCCGCAGTTCCGCTCGCGGGCAAGTACAGGCTAGTGGACATTCCCATTAGCAACTGCATAAATTCGGGTTTCGACAGCATTTACCTGCTCTCCCAATTCAACACGGCGTCGCTGCACAAGCACATTCAGCAGACATACAAGTTCGACTCGTTCGGAAACGGCTTCGTCGACATTCTCGCCGCCGAGCAGACCGATTCGGGCGGCGACTGGTATCAGGGCACGGCGGACGCCGTCCGCAAAAACATGCACCACTTCGAACGCCACGGCGAAGTCTGCCACTACCTGATTCTTTCGGGAGACCAGCTCTACCAGATGAATTTCAAGGAAATGCTCAACAGGCATATCGCAAACAACGCCGACATCACAATCGCCGCAAAGCCCATGCCAAAAAGCGAAGCGTCGAGCCTCGGCGTAATGCGCGTAAACGACAACCTCGAAATCGTCGAATTCGCCGAAAAGCCGAAAGACGAAAAAGTCATCAACTCCTTCCTCGTCGGCGACAACCTCAAACACAACCTCAAAGACCCAAATGCCGACTACTGCTTGGCGTCGATGGGCATTTACATCTTCTCGCAACACGTCTTGGAAGAGGCGATGTCGGGCAGCGAGATGGACTTCGGCAAGGAAATTATCCCGGGTCTGCTCGGCAAGAAAAAGCTCTGCGCATACATCTTCGACGGTTATTGGGAAGACATCGGCACGGTCGGCGCGTTCTTCGAGGCAAACCTCGCCCTCACCGAACCCAACCCCGAATTCGACTTCCACAAGCAGGACAAACCCATCTACACGCACTGCCGCTTTCTCCCTGGGGCAAAAATCTTCGGCACGAAAATCGACAGGGCGAACATCGCGGACGGGTCGGTCATTCGCGCGGACTCGCTCGAACGCTGCGTAATCGGGATACGCTCGATTATCGAGGGCGGAACGTCGCTCAAAAACGTGATAATGATGGGCGCGGACTACTACGAATCGCAGGAGGAGCGCGAGTACAACGTTTCGAGGGGCGTGCCGCCAATCGGAATAGGGCGGAACTGCAAAATCGAGAATGCGATTATAGACAAAAACGCGCGTATAGGCGACAACTGCGTGCTAAGCCCGAAAGGCAAGCCCGACAAATGGGAGGCGGAAGGCCTCTATGTAAGGGACGGCGTGCTGATTGTAACAAAGCAGGCTGTAATCCAATCTAACACAATCGTGAACGGCGCGTCATAGCACCGTTGATGCGGCGTTTCCCCGCATGCGCAGACCGCTCACGTACAAAAGTACGCCACGCACACGGGGC
>DHMA01000223.1:10199-11164 GCA_002405555.1 Opitutia bacterium UBA4654 | reverse complement strand
AGCCCCTCCATGACGGGCGAGTGGGAGCAAAAACTCCGCCTTATCGAGCGCAAACAGCTCTCGCGCAAAACGTTCATGGACGGCATCTGCGCAATGACGACGCAAATTGTGGACAAAGCCCGCAACTTCGTGGAGGAGGAAGTGGAATCGCACGAAGTCGATATTCCGAACCCGATTGACGGCTCGAAGCTCATAGAGACTTTCCGCGCGTACAAATCGAAAGACGGCAAGTTCATAATCTACAAAACGATAGGCAACAGAAAAATTTCGGAGGCGGAAGTTCGGGAGCTTGTAACAAAGGGGAAAGTCGGACCGCTCGAAGGCTTCAAGAGCAAAATGGGACGCCCCTACACGGCGACGCTCAAACTCGACGAAAATTTCGCCGTGAAATTCCAGTTCGGCGACAACCCCGACGGCACGGAACGCAGACCCGAAAACCTCGAAGACGCGCCCGTTGTCGGCAAATGCCCGAAGTCGGCAATGGGGCTTTGCAAATGCAAAACGGGAGAGCTTGTGGAAACGGAAACCGCATACGTCTGCCGCTGCCCGAAAGGCGAAGAACGAAAGTGCTCGTTCAGGCTCGGCAAGACAATGCTTTCGCACACAATCACGCGGGCAGAAATAGAAAGCCTCACAAACACGGGCAAAACCCCCGTTATCGAGGACTTCGTTTCGAAGCGCACGAAAAAGAAGTTTTCGGCGGCACTAGCCCTCGACGCGCGCGGCGGAATTTCGTTCGAGTTTGCGAAAAAAACGGGCGGACGCGGCGCAAAACCCGCCGAACAAAAAAAATAAGGAAACGAAAACAAACTCTTTTCGAACGCGTTTTTCCCTCGGGGAAACGCGTTTTTTGCGCACAAAATCCAAAAATTTCCGCAAAAAGAACAAAACATTGACACTTTCAACGCGCCGAATATAGATTTCCCGAATGAAAAAAATCTGTATATTTATGGCGGCGGCGGCGG
>DHMA01000223.1:0-10160 GCA_002405555.1 Opitutia bacterium UBA4654 | reverse complement strand
GGCGGTATTTTTTACAGCCGCCTGCGGCGGAAAGGACGAATTCAAAATCGAAAGCGCGACAGTCGCCGACATCGGAGGAGTCCCGCGCGTAGTGGTCAACGGCAAGCCCGAACGGGCGCGTATGCTCTACGTTTCGCCGACATACTTTACAGCCGCCCCGCCCGTAATCAAGCCGCTCGGCACAAAGTGGCGCAAGGTCTCGCTCGACATAGACCCGCAAAAAAAGGAGGTCTCCGACGGCAGATTCCAAATCAAGACCGAAAACAAGCCGATGGAATACTACCTGTCGAAATTCGAAATAGTCGAAAAGGAAAGCGGCAAGCAGGTCTTCGCCCTCAAATTCGACGGCGAAAATGTCGACCCGCGAATAGGTTTCTGGTGCGTTGGCAAAGGCAGGGTGAAACAGCTGCCGTTCGAAATGAAAAACACGCAAATCGACGGCGCAAAGAACGGCGCGCTGCGCGTTGCAATCACAAAGGAGACGGGGCTACTCAACCAAATCCACATCTATGTAAAAGACATCAAATTCGAGGCGGGCAAGGCGTACAAAATCAATTTCAGAATCAAGACAAGCCGAGACTTCGCGCCGCTCAAATACCTCTACACAATGTTCGACAAAAACGACGGCCAGTACAGGTCGCTCGCGCCAAAACCCGTTTCGTGCGTAGAACCGCAGGTGCGCCTTGCGCGCAAGGCGGGCGTGGACATCGTAACGTTCCCGGTTCAGGCGGCGGACTACTACGTAAAGGACGGAGAAACGCCCGACTACTCGTACCTCGACGGCGCATTGAAGTCGATTGTCGAAAACAATCCGAAAGCGCAGATTCTTGTGCGCATACGCTTCTATCCGCCCATCAAATGGCTTAGGGAAAATCCCGATTCCACACTTACATTTTTCGACGGAAGCAAAAGCACTTTGCACGCATCCATTTCATCGCCGAAATTCAGGGCGGACTCGCAGCGCGCATTGCGCTATATCATCGACTACGCCGAAAAGAACTTCGGCGACAATATCGTCGGCTACCATCCCGGGGGCGGCAACTCGTGCGAATGGTTCTACGGCGACTCGTGGAGTTCGCGTTGGCAGGGCTACGACAAATCGACGGCGCAGGCATGGGTGCGTTGGCTCGGCAAAAAGTACGGCTCCGACCAAGCCCTGCAAAAGGCGTGGAACAATCCGAACGCGAAAATCGCCGAAGAAAAAGTCCCCACAAAAGACGAACGCGACGCGCCGAACTACCTCGTAAACCCCAAGACACAAAAGCGCATTGCCGACTTCAACGAATTTTGGCAGGACGAAATGCTCGATATGATAGACAGCCTTGCGACAGTCATCCGCCAAAAGGTTCCGCACAAACTCTGCGTATTTTTCTACGGTTACGCGGGCGAATTTTCGGGGATGTACAACGGTGTTGCATACTCGGGACACGTCGGGCTCGGCAAACTTCTGAAGAACGGTAAAATCGACGCGCTGTGCGGTCCCATCTCGTATTCCGACCGCTACTACGGCGACGGAAAATCCACGATGGGCGCGACCGAATCAATCACCCGCGCGGGCAAGCTCTGGATTGACGAAGACGACACCTCCACATACCTCGCCCCGAAAATCGGCAACTACCCGGGGATGGAAACGGGGCTTGATACGCGCGAAAAAACGCTCGATGTTCTAACGCGCAATATGTCGCAGGAGGCTGTACGCAACATAGGCTCGTGGTGGATGGACCTCGGCGGCGGCGGGTTCTTCAACGACGCCAAGCTCTGGAAGCTCAAGACCGTCTTCGAAAAAGCCGAAAACGATATGATTGAAAATCCCGTCGTCTACGACCCCGAAATCGCGCTTATTTTCGACGAAACCTCCGCGCTCTACTGCGCCGCCCGCGCGACGTCGCGCACAATGACGCGCGAGTTCGGCAGGGCGCGGGCAACGCTCAACAGAATCGGCGCGCCATTCGGGCACTACCTGCTCGACGACCTCCTCTTCGGGAAGCCGACAAACTCGAAGCTCGACATCTACGCCGTCGCCTACGCGCTCGACGCAAAAAAACGCGCGGCAATCAGGGAACGCGCCAAGAAAAACGCCTCCGTTTTCGTCTGGGCGCCCGCGTACATCGACCTCGACAGGGGCGAATTCTCCCCCGCCGCCGTGAGGGAGACTACGGGGTTCGAAGTTGAAAATATCCAAAACGGACAAATCTTGGGAAAAATCATCACAACGGACGCGGGCAGAAAAATCGGGTTGGGAGAGTCGTTCGGCATACCCGAAAAACGCTTCCCCAATCCCCTGCTCTCGCCGAAAATCGAAAAGGGAGACGTGGTGCTGGGCAACTACCAAAACGGCAAGCCCGCGCTCGTGCTCCGCGGCAAAACGCTTTTCTGCGGAACGTCGGGAATACCCTACCAAATGTACGCCTACATGGCGAAGCTTTCGGGCGCGAAAATCTATACGGATTCTCCCGCGGCGGTCTACGCAAACGGCGCGTACGTCTCTATTACGCCGACCGAAATGGCGGACGGCGAAACCCGAACGGTGAAAATCGACGCGCGCGCCGACGCCGAAGTTTTCGACGCGCTCACGGGCGAAAAGCTCGGCGAACACGGCAGGGCTTCAATCGAAATGAAACGCGGAGAATCTAAACTTCTGCGCTTGGGCAACGGAAACTCCGACATCAAAAAATAACCATATCGAATAAACGAACATGAAAAAAATCTACCACATTTTGTTCGCGGCGGCGGGCATCGCGCTTCCCGTCTTCGCCGCGCAGACGCAATACAAGGTCGAAAGCTTCAACGGCGCGCCGTTCATAACCGAAAACGGCAAGCCACTGCGCAACCGCATTGTCTGGGTTGCGGGCGGCTGCGCCGAAAGCCTGAACCACCCGCTTCTGAAAAAGGCGAACGTCTGGAAGGAAACCGAATTGGAGTTCGAAGCCCCAAACAACCTGCCTGCAATCGTCCAACTGCGCATGGGAAAGAGCGCGGGCGAAATCTACTTTTCGAAATGGGAGGTCTCGGAATCGGAAAGCGGGAATGTCGTGTTCTCGCTCGACACGGCGTCGGACAAGCCCGACAAAAACGTTGCGCACTGGTGCGTGGGCTTCCGCGAAGACCCGCCCGTAAAGCTCGAAAACACGACGACCGACGACGGCGAACGCGCCCTTAAACTCACGCTCGGCGGCGGCAAAAAGCTCGAAGCCTTCCACCTGTATGTAAATTCGATTCCCGTCGGAAAGGGCAAAAAATACAAGGTGAAGCTCCGCGCAAAAAGCGACGCCCCGCGCCCGTTCTCGACCTCCGTCTACTACTACGACAACAAATTCATGTTCGTGAAATCCGACACGTCGATAGCGGCTTCAACAATCAAACACGCGGCGAAAGCGGGCGTCGATTTCGTTTCGTTCGAAATAAACAGCGTCTGGACGAAGCCCGACGAAAAGCCCGACTTCAAATACATCGACAGCACCTTCGGCGTATTTCTGGAAGCAAACCCCAAGGCGAAACTCCTTCCCCGCGTGCGCCTCGACCCCCAAATCAACAAGTGGTGGCGCGACTCGCACCCCGACGACATCATGAAAAATTCCGACGGCACTCTCAACGAAACCTACGTTTCCGTGTCGTCGCCCGCCTACCGCAGGGAAGCGGCGGAATCGCTGCGGCAGTTCATCGAATACTGCGAGACGCGCTACCCCGACAACATGGCGGGCTACCACCCCGCTGGCGGAAACTCGCGCGAATGGTTCTACGGCGGAACGTGGCACAGCTCGTTCAGCGGCTACGACAAAAACACGCTCGCGGCGTGGCGCGTCTGGCTGAAAAAAAAGTACGGCGCGCCCGAAAACCTCGCAAAGGCGTGGAACTGCGACGCGCCCGAATCCTTCGAAAAAATCCCCCTCCCCACGCAGGCTGAGCGCGAAGCCCCCGCGTACGTCATCGACCCCAAAACCCAGTGGAAGCTCGCCGACCTCAACCTCTTCCTGCAAGACGAGATGGCGGACACCGTCCTCGGTCTTGCAAAAGTAATCCGCAAAGCCGCGCCGAACAGGCTCTCGATTTTCTTCTTCGGCTACGGGTTCGAATTTTCGGGCGTGCGCAACGGCCCCGCGTTTTCGGGGCACTACGCGCTTTCGAAAATCTTGAAGTCGCCCGACATCGACGCGGTGTCAGGCCCGATTTCGTACGCCGACAGAAATTTCGGCGACGGCAAAACGACAATGGGCGCGACGGAATCTATCACGGATTCGGGCAAGCTCTGGATTGACGAGGACGACACCTCCACATACCTCGCCCCGCGCGACGGCCGCGACTACCCCGGGAAATATTCGGGGCTTTACACGCTCAAAGACTCGCGCGAAGTTCTGCGCCGCAACCTCGCGCAGGAGACCGTCCGCAACAACGGCGTCTGGTGGATGGACCTCTTCGGGCAGGGCTGGTTCGACGACAAAAAGCTTTGGCGCGAAATGAAAAATTTTGCAAAACCCGAACGCGACGTCATCGCCAACCCCCTGCCCTACCGTCCGCAAATGCGCCTCGTCATGGACGAAACCTCCATGTGCATGGTAGCGGCAAAAGGCGCGGCGGGAATCACCACAAACAGGCTGATGGCGTTGGGAAGGGCTGCGGCAAACCGCTCCGGCGTGCCGTTCGGGCAGTACCTGCTTTCAGACGTTCTCGCCAAGCCCGACGCCGCAAAGCTCAACGCAATGCTTTCGGTCTACGCGCTGAACGCCGACCAACGCGCCGCGTGCGCCGCCCTGCGCGAAAAATCGGCGAACATCTGGGCGTGGCTCCCCGCCTACATCGACACCGACAGGCGCGAATTTTCGACCGCCGCCGTCGAGGAGGCGACGGGCTTCAAAGTCAAACGCATCACCGCAAAGGCTACGGCAACACCGACCGAAGACGGCGCGAAAATCGGGCTGAAACCGATAACGGGCACGGAATACGCAATGCCGCTGCTCTCTCCGATCCCCGAAAGCGGCGACCTTGTGCTTGCGAAATTCGAAAACGGCTCGCCCGCAATCGTCCTGCGCAAGAGCGGCAAACACCCCCAGCTTTTCTGCGGCGCGCCCGAAATCCCCACCGAGCTTTACCGCCACATGGCGGAGCTTGCGGGAGCGCACGTCTACAACAAGCAGGGCGCGGTGGTCTACGCAAACGGCGCGTACGTCTCAGTCGTTGCGGTAAAAGACGGCGAATACGAAATCGACTTCGGGCGCGACGGCGCGGTCTACAACGCCCTTAGCGGAAACAAACTCGCAAACTCGCGGACGCTCACGCTCAAAATGAAAAAGGGCGACTGCCGATTCCTGCGGCTGGGCAGGGGCAACGCCGACCTGTAAACCGCCCGCGCGACAAAAAAGAGCCTCCGCTTGGAGGCTCTTTTTGTGTGTGCCGATTTCGACCGCCGCGTTTCAGTTTTCGGAGGCGGACATGTTGTAAATTTCGAAAAATCTTTTCCACGACACTTCGGGCGAAAAGCTTTCGTACTCGTCCCGATTCAAAGTATCGCTTATTATTTTGTAGGATTCCACATTCGGGAAATATTCGGCTATGTAGAACAGCTCCATGTCGAAAACGCAGGGTTCGGGAAGCTCCGACGCCCTCACGAACTCGTCCGCCGAATAGCCGCGCACGCCCGACGCCGCAAGCCTGCGCGGCGAGTCGGGTCTTTCGATTTTCGCCGCGCTTGCCACGCGCACGACGCTTCCGCGTTCGACGCCCCGCGCCCCAGCGTAGCCGACGTTCACAACGCGCACCGCGCCAGAAACCGCAATGCGCCGCAACGCCGATTCAACCGCCCTTCCGCCGACCTGCGTTATAAGCATCGCGTTGTCGCGCCCGTCGTAAAACACTCCGCCGCCGAGTTCGCGCATGCCGAAATGTTCCGCGACAAACTCCGCCTCGCAGGGCATCGCGACAATGAAAAGCGTTTTGCACCGCACGATTTCCGACTGCGGTTTTGCGGGGCACACGAACGCCGTTCCGCGCTCCGCAAAAACCGTGCGCTCCGACGCGCAGCCCGCAAGCAGCGCGGAAAGCGCAAACAAAACGCAAAGCGCGCGCGCGGCGAAAAATTTGGGAAGAAGGGTTTTCATTTGCCGTTTTTCATTTCGCTGCGCCGCTCTTCAAGCTCAGCCCAGCGGGTCATCAGACGTTCGTCCTCGGCGTCGATTTCCTGCATGCGGGCGTTGATTGCTTCAAGCTTGTCGAAATTCGACACCACAAAATTCTGGTCTTCGAGCTTTGCGGCAAGCTCGGCGCGTTCCGCCTCCAACGCCTCTATTTTCGCGGGGATTGTTTCCAGCTCCTCGCGCTCCCTGTTCGTGAATTTGTCGCGTCGTTTCGGGGCGGGAGCGGCGGATTTTTCGGAAGCCGCGGGCCTTTCGGTCTTCGCGGCGCGTTTCGCTGCCGCCTGCGACGCCCTGAATTTTTCCCACTCGTCGTAGCCGCCGACAAGCTCCGAAACCGAGCCGTCCTCGCCGAAGCAGAAAACGCCGCTTACGATGTCGTTCAAAAATTCGCGGTCGTGGGAGACAAGCAGAATCGTGCCGTCGAAGTTTACGAGCGCGCTTTCGAGAATCTCGATTGTCTGCATGTCGAGGTCGTTCGTAGGCTCGTCGAGGACGAGCACGTTGGCGGGGGTTGCAAACATTTTTGCGAGCATGAGCCTGTTTTTTTCGCCGCCCGAAAGCGTGCCGATGTCGCTCAAAATCTGCGACGGCTCGAAGAGGAAATTTTGCAGATAGCCCATGACGTTCTGCTTCGCGCCGTTGACCGTCACGAAGTCCGAACCGCCGCCGACGAAATCGCACAGCCGCACGCCGTCGTCAAGCCCCTTGCGGAGCTGGTCGAAATACGCCACCTGCAAAGACGTGCCGTTGACGACCTCGCCCGAATCGGGTTTGAGCGTGCCGAGCAGAATGTTCAGCAGCGTCGTTTTGCCTATGCCGTTGCGCCCGATTATCCCGATTTTGTCGCCGCGGTAAATCGTCGCCGAAAAGTCGTTTATTATTTTCTTTTCGCCGTACGAAACCGTTATGTTTTTTATGTCGAGCACCTTCTGCCCGCTCTCGGAAAAGTCGCGGATTTTGAGGTCGGCAAGCCCCGTCCGCGCGACCCTCTCGCCGCGCACTTTGCGCAGGCGCATAAGCTCGCGCACCCTGCCCTCGTTGCGCGTGCGCCGCGCCTTGACGCCCCTGCGAAGCCACACCTCCTCCTGAGCGAGCTTTTTGTCGAAGACAGCCTCGTTGCGCTCGCGGGCGGCGAGAAGCTCGTCGCGGCGGCGCACAAATTCGTCGAAGCCGCAGTCGAAGGCGATGAGTTTGCCGCGGTCAACCTCCACGACGCGGTTTGCAAGATTCCGCAAAAACGCCCTGTCGTGCGACACGAACACAAGCGTCTTTCCGCACGATTTCAGGAATTTTTCGAGCCACAAAACCGAGTCGATGTCGAGGTGGTTGGTAGGCTCGTCGAGAAGCAGAATGTCGGGGTCGGACACAAGTCCGCGTCCGAGCAGGGCGCGGCGTTTCAAGCCCGCCGACGCCGACGCGACGTCGAGTTCGGGGGAAATTTCGAGCAGTTCGAGAACCGCGCGTATTTTGGAGTCTACGCTCCACGCGTCGAGGGCGTCGAGTTCGAGGGAAAGCGCGTCGAATTCGTCGGTGTGCGCCGCCCCCGCCTCGACCTCCGCAAGCAGCCTGCGGTAGCGCGAAAGCTTCAAGCCGACCTCACCCAAACCCTCCGCCGCAACGTCGTACGCCGAGCCGCGCAAAGCAACGGGAACGTCCTGCGGCAGGTACGCGGTCTTGACGGTTTTCAGCCGCTCAACCCGCCCCGAATCCGGAACGTTCAGCCCCGCCACAAGCTTCAACAGCGACGTTTTCCCCGTGCCGTTGCGGCCGACAAGCGCGACGGAATCGCCTTCGAGAATGTTTAAATCCGCGCCGTCGAGGAGCACCTTGACGCCGAATTTCAGTGAGACGTTGCTTAGCGAAATCAAACTCATAAATAAAATCCGCATCTTAGCGCGCCCCGCCCGCGCCGCAACAAAAAAGCCCGAACGCGGACACAAAAAAACGCCGCGCAAAACACGCGGCGTACGGGAAAACCCAGCTTAGTTTTGAAGCGGCGTCAGCCTTACGTTGCGGAAATGGATTTCCCCGCCCTCCGACTGCAAGGCAATGTAGCCCGATTTGTTCGCCGCTTTCGTCGCCCTGTTTTGGAGCGTGCCATTTATGAAAACCGTAATCGTGCCGTCAATGCAAATGATGTCGGCATTGTTCCATTCGCCCGCGGGGTTCTCGTTAGACTCGCCGTAGCGTTTGACGACGGGGAATTGCGGACGCTGTTTGCCCGCGGGAAGCTCGAATTCGGCGACGTCGGAACCGCCGAGCAAAACAAAATCGCCCACGCGCCCCTTCATGAGCTGGCATTCGACGGCGTTCGGCCAAATCTTGTCGGGCGACTGAACGAAAAGGAAAATTCCGCTGTTGACGGTTTCGGTCGGATACTTCCATTCGACGTGAAGCCTGAAATCGGAATATTTTTTGTCGGTGCGGAGATAGCCGAAAGGCTTGCCCTTGACGCAAATGATGCCGTTGCCCGCCGAGAAGACGTCGGCGGGGTTCGCATCGTCGGCGACAAACGGAGTCCAGCCGTCGAGATTTTTGCCGTTAAAGAGTTCAACCGTTTTCAAATTTGCGGCGTGAAGCGCGAACGAAACGGACATCAGTAATGCAAATAAGTATTTCATATAACAAGTTTATTGAGAATTGCGGGGAATTAAAAAGGAAAAGGCGGCAACAATCAACAAATAAAAAAAGCAAAAAAATTTGAAAAAGAGCTTGACGAGACAAAGAAAATCGGGTCTTATGAGAACTTCAAAATTTTTGAAGGCCAGATAGCTCAGATGGTAGAGCGGAGGACTGAAAATCCTTGTGTCCCTGGTTCGATTCCTGGTCTGGCCACCACTTTAAAGACCGCAAGTTAAACAACTTGCGGTCTTTTCTGTTTTATCATATCTGCGCGTTTTGCGTTTTATCACACAAGCGCCGCCGAATGCGAAACTCACCCATTAGCCCTTTGCGCACAAGCGCAACCCACGCGGCGACCTGTTTTTTAACGCCATCTTGCAAGCCCCGAACAAGTCCAAATATTGCCAAATAACGGTTGGCGCAAAAAAACCCGCGAAACTGTGTTTCACGGGTTGGGGAAAGTACCTAGAGAGGGGGTCGAACCCTCACGGTATTGCTACCGGCGGATTTTGAGTCCGCTGCGTCTGCCGATTCCGCCATCTAGGCATATTGTCCGCCGACTTTTCGTCGGTAAAATCGTATTGAATCATCTAAAATTGTACGGGCAAGTCAAGCGCATTTTTGTAAACGCGCGCAAAAATCCGAGCGTCTCGAAATGTCGGCGTCCTCCGCCGCGCGCCGCAAAATCCCTTGCGGCGCGGCGGCGGGAAGCGGTCGGAGTTTCGACCGCGCGGATATTCAACGCGCCGCGCTCCGTCCAAAGTAGAAGCCGACTATCGCCATAAACGCCACTTTGAATTCGGCGGGAATGTAGAAGCCCGCGGCGTAGTCTATCACCTGCCGCGTGTATTCGGGGACAATTCCCCAAAGGTAGCCGCCCCACTCCTCCGTGCGCTCGACGGCGATGGGAATGTTTGTCCACGCAAAAATGAACGGCGCGACAACGAAGCTGAAAATCAACGCCGCTATGATGAACTGCCGCACCCGCTGCCCCACGCAGGAGCAGTCGCGAGCGGACGCCTTGTCCGCGCTGTCGTCGGCGTCGCGGGCGACGTCGCGGAGTTTGTCGATTACCGCAAGCTGCCGCTCGTGCGATTCCTTGCGGAGGGCGGTAATCCAAGTGAGAACGCCGCCGACAACCGCGCCCGCGCCCGTTGCGCCGAGTATTTCAAGCCCGTCCATTTATTCGCCCTCCGAACACGCGTTGGAAGACGGCTCGGACGACTCCGCGCCGTCAGTTTCGCCACTGCCGTTTGCGTCGGCATTGCCCGACGTTTTGCCGTCTGCGTTTGAAGCGCCGCTTTCGGCTTCGCCCGAACTTTCCCCGCCCGTTTCCGCGTCTTCCGCCTGCGGATTTTTAAGGGCGGCGTATGCGTCCGCCATGCCCTGGATAACCTCGGCGTACGGCTC
>DHMA01000001.1:3516-3670 GCA_002405555.1 Opitutia bacterium UBA4654 | reverse complement strand
CGCCATTCGGGCGCAATCAAGACGTGGGACGCCGTGCAAAAATTCGCCGAAAAGGGCGGAAAGGGAATTTTCACCGACACCTACACAAAGCACAAATGCGGCGGCGCGCCGAAAAAAATCTGCCTGCTTACGGAGCATTTGTCGCGCAAGAAAC
>DHMA01000001.1:0-3461 GCA_002405555.1 Opitutia bacterium UBA4654 | reverse complement strand
GAAAAACCGCCGCGACGCGCTCGACATCAACTTCTACACGGCGTCGAAACAGCTCTACGACGTCCCCTACTTCACGCCGCGCCTGCTCGAAATCTACGCGGAGCGCAACGTAAAGCTCAACCTCTCGACGCGCGTAAAGGCAATAGACACGGCGGCGAAAAAAGTCTGGCTCGACACCGTAAAGGACGGGAAAGTCGTGAAGTCGGTCGCGGAAGACTACGACTTCCTCCACTTCCTGCCGCCTATGACCGCCCCCGTCTTCGTCCCGCAGTCGGGGCTGTCGAAGACCTCGGGCAAGAACGCGGCGGAGGGCTGGGTTGACACCGACAAATTCACGCTTCTCCACAAAAAATATCCGAACATAATTTCGTGCGGAGACGTCGCGGGAATCCCCACAAGCAAGACTTCCGCCGCGATAAGAAAACAGGCGCCGATTGCCGCCGAGAACCTCGTTTCCCTCATGGAGGGCAAAACGCCGACGCGCCAGTACGACGGCTACGCCGCGTGCCCCATCATCACCGACTACGGGCACATTCTCATGTGCGAGTTCGACTACCGGAAAAACCGCAAAAGCTCGTTCCCGCTTTCGCTCATGGACATGTCGAAAGAGAGCCGCCTTGCGTGGCTGCTTAAAGTGTACGCGCTCAAACCGATGTATTTTTACGGAATGCTCAACGGACTCGTGTAATACTCTTGACCGAACGCGTCCGCGCGTCCATGCTCGCAGATATGAAAAACGCCCTAAAACTTTTTCCGCTTTCGCTGCTCGCGCTGCTCTGCGCGTGCGCGGGAGACGACAAGACGACGGAATCCGCGGAGCAGTCGTATATAATCGGCGCGGGAATGAAGAACGAGCCGAAAATCACATACTGCCTGCCGCGCTACCTGACCGACGCCGAAACACGGACAATTGCGGAAGTATTTTCGGGAGACGAGTTCGCGCACGGACACCTGATTATGCGCAGCCAGCCGAAAAAACGCGCGGGCATGTACTTCTTTGTGATGTTCGGCTTCGAGCCAGACGACATCTCCCTCGCCTGCCGCTTCATTTTGGAAGTCGATTCAACAAAGCACCCGCATGTGCGCAAGTTCGTATTCGACGTGCCCGAAACAAGCTCGGTACTGCGCGAAGTAAAGCTCGGTCTGACGGGTTCGGACTGGCTTGGGCGCGACGAAAAAGTCAACGCGTGGCGTCTGACGCTCCTTTCGCCGTCGGGAAAAATCCTCACGCAAAAGCAGTCGTGGCTGTGGTCGGTAAAACACGGCGATTCCAAAATCAAAAAAAATGCGGTGGACTGATTTTCGCCCGCTCGGCGTGCCGAAATTTACGCCGTCCGACTTCGCCGAAACGCTCGACGGCGGACAGTCGTTCCGCTGGTATGCCGACGCGAACTCCGACGCGCCCCAATTCACGGGGGCGTTCGGGAACACCGCGGCAAAGCTGAGGCTCGACGGCGCGGGCGAAGTGCTGTACTCAGTGCCCGAAAACGCAAGCCCCGACGCCGCGCGGAAAATCGCCGAATACCTCGACGCCGACCGCGACTACGCCGCGCTCAGGCAATCGCTCTTCGACACCGCCGACGCCCACATGCGAGCCGCGCTCCGAATCTACCCGACCCTGCGCATACTCCGCCAGCCGCCCGCCGAAGCCCTGATGTGCTTTATTTGCAGTTCGAGCAAGCGCATAGTGCAAATAAAACAGTGCGTAAAACTGCTGTCGGAAAACTTCGGGGAAGAAATCGCCGACGGAATCCGCGCGCTACCGAGCTTCGAAAAAATCGCCGACGCCGACATTTCGAAAATCAGGGAATGCAAGCTCGGATTCCGCGCCGAATACCTGAAAAAATCGGCGCAAAAAATCGTCGCCGACTCATTCGACCCGAACGGACTGCGCGAAATGCCCTACCGCGATGCGAAAAAATACCTGACCTCGCTTAGCGGCATAGGCGAGAAAGTCGCCGACTGCATTCTGCTTTTCGGCGCGGCAAAGATGGACGCATTCCCCGTCGATACATGGATTCGCAAGGCGATGTCCGAACTCTACGGCACGCCCGACAACACCGATAAAATCAGGGAATTTGCCGCGCAAAAGTTCGGCGAACACGCGGGATTCGCCCAACAGCTGATTTTTGCGGCAAAGCGCAAAAACCTGCTCTGACCTCAAATTCGCAAAAATTATCTCCGAACACAAGAAGATAAAAACCGACGCATTTCATCAAATACGGATAAAACAAAAGAGCCTCCCGAACGGGACGGCTCTTGTTTTTTTTGCGCCGCGCAAACCCGCGCGGGCGTCGGGGAAACTACTTTTTCGAAAGCTTCGAAAACGCGTCTCCGAACGAGTTTCCGAAAGGCTCGGACGAACGGCGCGGCGCGAATCCGCCTCCCGAACGCGGCGCGCGCGGACGCCCCTGATTTGCGGCGTCGCCCGCGCTCTTGACGCGCTTCTGGGGGTTTGTCTTCATCGAAAGCCCTATCCGTTTGCGGGCGATGTCAACTTCCATGACGCACACGTTCACTTTCTGTTGCGGCTTCACGACGTCGTTGGGGTCTTTCACAAATGTGTCCGAAAGCTCGCTGATGTGCACAAGGCCGTCCTGATGGACGCCGATATCGACAAACGCGCCGAACGCGGTTACGTTTGTGACAATTCCGGGGAGGCGCATGCCCTCGCGCAGGTCCTCGATTTTGTTGACGCCTTCGGCGAACGAGAAGACCTCGAATTTTTCGCGCGGGTCGCGGCCGGGCTTGCCAAGCTCCTGCATGATGTCTTTGAGGGTCGGCATGCCGAGCTCGCCGTCAACGTATTTTTTGAGGTCGATTTTCGCGCGGACTGCGGGGTCGCGAAGAAGCGTAGCAACGTCCGCGCCGATGTCGGAAGCCATGCGCTCGACGACGGCGTAGCGTTCGGGGTGAACCGCGCTTGCGTCGAGCGGGTTGTCGCCGCCGCGAATGCGCAGAAAGCCCGCCGCCTGCTCGTATGTTTTTGCGCCAAGCCCCTTGACTTTCAGCAAGTCGCGGCGCGACTTGAACGGCCCGTTCGCGTTGCGGTACTCCACGATGTTCGCGGCGGTCGTCGCGTTAAGCCCCGAAACGTAGGAGAGCAGCTGTTTGCTCGCGGTGTTGACCTCCACGCCCACGCTGTTTACGCAGCTGATAACGGTGTCGTCGAGCGAGCGTTTGAGCATGGTCTGGTTGACGTCGTGCTGGTACTGCCCGACGCCGATTGACTGCGGGTCGATTTTCACAAGCTCCGCGAGCGGGTCCATCAGCCTGCGCCCGATAGACACCGCGCCGCGCACGGTGATGTCGTAGTTCGGGAACTCCTCGCGGGCGACTTCCGACGCCGAATAAATCGACGCTCCGCTTTCGTTTACCATCACCACGGGAATCGACGCGGGCAGACCGAGCGAGCGCACAAACGCCTCGGTCTCGCGCCCCGCCGTGCCGTTGCCGATTGC
>DHMA01000078.1:5110-13628 GCA_002405555.1 Opitutia bacterium UBA4654 | reverse complement strand
GTGGGAGGGCTTGACGTACTCCGAAGTGTGCTTCGAGTTCCTTAAAATCTTCGCCGACGACATTCCCGAAGCCGACCTCAAAAGAATCGTGGACGCGTCGTATAAAAAATTCGACGACCCGCGCATTGCTCCGCTTACGAAGCTCGACGAATCGCATTATCTGCTCGAACTCTACCACGGCCCGACGCTTGCGTTCAAGGATTTCGCGCTCCAATTCGTCGGCAACCTGTACGAATACCTGCTGTCGAAAAGCGGCGCGAAAATCAACGTGCTCGGCGCGACGAGCGGCGACACGGGAAGCGCGGCAATCAACGGGCTTCTTGGCAAGAAAAACGTAAACATTTTCATACTCTACCCCGAGGGCAGAATCTCGCCCTTGCAGGAACGCCAAATGACGTGCACGGGCGCGGAAAACGTTTTCCCGATTGCAATCCGCGGCACTTTCGACGACGCCCAGTCGATTGTAAAAGAGCTTTTCGGCGACTTGGACTTCAAGGCGAAGTGGAATCTTTCCGCCGTGAACTCAATCAACTTGGCGCGAATCCTCGCGCAGTGCGTCTACTACGTCTACGCGTGGCTTGGACTGCCGAAACAAAAGCGCGAAAACGTCGTGTTTGTAGTGCCCACGGGCAATTTCGGCAACGTGTTCGCGGGCTGGCTTGCGCACAAGGCGGGCTTGCCCGTGGCGGGGTTCAGGGTTGCGACAAACCGCAACGACATTCTCTGCCGCCTCTTCAATTCGGGCGTCTACGAGCTTTCGGGGGTCGCGCCCAGCTACGCGCCGTCGATGGACATTCAGGTTGCGTCGAATTTCGAGCGTTTCATCTACTATTTTACGGGCGGCGACTCCGAAAAAGTCCGCGAGATAATGTCGGCGTTCAAGCGCGACGGCAAATGGGTTTTCGAAGACTTCAAGGCGGGCGAATTCAGCGCGTCGAGAATGTCGGACGAAGAGATTGCGGCGACGATTTCCGAAATATACAAAAAATACGGCGTTGTCATAGACCCGCACACGGCGTGCGCGTTCAAAGACCTGCCCGAAAACGGCACAAAGGTCGTGCTTTCGACGGCGCACGCGGCGAAATTCCCGAAACTCATAGAAGACACGCTGGGGATTCACCCGACGGCGGAGTCGCTCGAAAAGCTTCTCGACAGGAAAATCGTAAAGGAAGTTTCCGACGCCGACGCGGGGAAAATCCGCGCATACATAGAGGCGAGAGGCATTAGATAGCCCGTCCGATGCAAGGCGGGCGGGCGTTTTCTCACTCCCAAACGGCGGCGGATTGCGCCGCGAAAAAATAATGTCAAAAGCCAAAAACTATGGGCAAAAATAAAATTTTCATATACGATACAACACTGCGCGACGGCACTCAATGCGAAGGCGTTTCGCTTTCCGTCACGGCAAAATTGAGACTCGCCGAAAAAATGGACAAGTTCGGCTTCGACTTCATCGAGGGCGGCTGGCCGGGGTCGAACCCGCGCGACATGGCGTTTTTCGAACAGGCGAAAAGCCTCAAACTTGCCCACGCAAAAATCGCGGCGTTCGGCTCGACGCGCAGGGCGAATACCGCGGTTGCGGACGACAGGCAGGTTGCGCTGCTTCTCGAATCGGAAGCGCCGGTCGTAACGATTTTCGGCAAAACGTGGCTTCTGCACGTCGAAGAGGTAATAAAAACGACGGCGGAGGAAAACCTCAAAATGATTGAGGAAACCGTGGCGTATCTCGTGTCGCACGGGCGCACGGTTTTCTACGACGCCGAGCATTTCTTCGACGGCTACAAGGACAACCCCGAATACGCGCTCGCAACCCTCGACGCCGCAAAGCGCGGCGGGGCGGCGTTCGTCTGCCTCTGCGACACAAACGGCGGCACGATGGTTGACGAATTCGGCGCGATTGTCGAAAAAGTCGTAGCCCACATGGACGGAATCCCCGTGGGCGTGCACTGCCACAACGACTGCGGGCTAGGCGTCGCGGTTTCGCTCGAAGGCGTCCGCAGGGGCGCAACGCTGATTCAGGGCACAATCAACGGGCTTGGCGAACGCAACGGAAACGCAAACCTCTGCACGATTATCCCGAACCTCGTCCTGAAAATGGGCGAACGGGTTGACTGCGCAAAAAACCTCGCAAAACTGCGCGACCTCTCGCTGTTCCTCGACGAAATGGCGAACCTCAGAAGCGACACGCGCCTGCCTTACGTCGGCGCGTCGTCTTTCGCGCACAAGGGCGGGGTGCACGCCGACGCCGCAAACAAGGTAAAGCGCAGCTACGAGCATATCGACCCGTCGCTTGTGGGCAACCGCACGCGCGTGCTTGTAAGCGACATGTCGGGCAGGGCGTCGGTCATGATGAAAGCCCGCGACATGGGCGTAGACGTGAACTCGAAAGACCCCGTAATCGGGCAGTTCCTCGACGAGCTTAAAAACCTCGAATTCAGGGGCTACGAGTACGAGGCGGCGGACGCGTCGTTCGAGCTTCTCCTCTCGAAATTCCTGAAAAAACACAGCGACCACTTTGTGGTGCGCGGGTACAGGGTAATTGTGGAGCGCGACGAATTTGCAAGAATCACGAAATCCGAGGCTACGGTAAAGCTCGAAATCGACGGCACAATCGAACACACGGTTGCCGAGGCCCACGGGCCTGTCGCCGCGCTCGACCTTGCGCTCCGCAAGGCGTTGGTCGAAAAATTCCCGCAAATAAAAGACATCGAACTTTCCGACTTCAAGGTGCGCATCATAGACAGCGGCGCGGGCGCAAACGCAATCACGCGCGTGCAGATAGAGTCGAAAGACTCGAAGCGCGTCTGGGGCACGGTCGGCGCGTCCGACAACATCATCGTAGCCTCGTGGGAGGCTCTCAAAGACGCCGTCGAATTCAAACTTTCGGAAGAAGATTGATTTCTTCGATTTTTTGTGCCAACATAAGCTCCCGATGGATTCAAACGAAGAATACAAAGTTGTCGATATAAGCTCGGCAATCTCGAACAAGACCCTCAAAAAACTCTACGGCTTTATAAAAAGGCCGTTCGAGGGCTTTCTCGGCATCACAAAGCTGAACTCGACATACGATTTTCTCAAAAAACACACGTCGGGCAACTTTTACGAACGCGCAATCAAGGCTATCGGAATAAACTTCGAAATCGACGACGACGACTTCAAGAAAATTCCCAAAGACGGCGCGCTCGTGGTTGTTTCCAACCACCCGCTCGGCGGAATCGACGGAATCATAATGGGCGCGGTGCTCCTGCGGGCGCGTCCCGACGCAAAGGTAATCGTCAACGGGCTTCTCGCAAAAATGCCCGAAATCAAGGAGTGGTCGATTTGCGTAAACCCGTTCGGCGGCAAGGCGGCGACTGCGCAAAACGTGTCGTCGATGAAAGACACAATCCGCCACCTCAAAAACGGCGGTTGCGTGGGAACTTTCCCGTCGGGCACGGTTTCGCATATCCACCTCCGCGACTGCTGCATTAGCGACCCCGAATGGAACACGAACATCGCCCAAATCGCCCGCCGCACAAACGCGAACATTCTGCCCGTCTACTTCGAGGGGCGCAACTCGTGGCTGTTCTACATAGCGGGTCTTATCCACCCGCGCCTGCGCACAATGCTGCTAATCCGCGAAATGTTCGGCGTGGCGAAGCGCAGGAAAATCAAGATGAAAGTGGGCGGCGTGATTTCGGCGCGGAAACTTCCCGAATTCCCGACCGACGACGAGCTGACGTCGTGGCTTCGCATAAACTCGTACGTCTTGGGAGGGCGCAACAACAAGGGCGAAAAACAGAACCCCACGCAGTTGCAGATTATCCAGCGCAGCATAGAAAAAATCTTCCCGATTATGCACAGGGAAATGCAGGAGCTTATCCTGCCCATCGACCCCGACAAAATGGCGAAGGAAATCGGCGCGCTTCCGCAGTCGGCTTGCATGATTCGCGGCGAGAAAATTTCGGTATTTTGCGCCGAGGCGTGGCAGATTCCGTGGACGCTTCTGGAAATCGGACGCCTCAGGGAAAAGACTTTCCGCGAAGTCGGCGAAGGTTCGGGCAAGAGCGTCGATAACGACGAGTTCGACCAGTACTACCTCCACATGTTCATGTGGGACGCCGAAAACAGGAAAATCGCGGGCGCATACAGAATAGGGCGCACCGATAAAATCATGAATTCGCTCGGCGTGCAGGGTCTGTACGCGTCTACGCTCTTCCAAATCCAGCGCGAACTTATCGACAGAATCAACCCCGCGCTCGAAATGGGAAGGTCGTTCATCGCAAGCGAGTACCAGAAAAAACGCTCGACGCTCGCGATTCTGTGGAGGGGAATCGGCGAATACCTCTACCGCAACCCCCACTACCGCACGCTCTACGGGCCCGTGAGCATAAGCACGCACTACAATTCGATTTCGAAAGACCTGATGGTTCAGTTTCTGTCGGAGCGCAAAACTTCGGAGGAGCTTGCAAAATTCGTCAAGGCAAAAAAGCCGCCGAAAGTGAAGATGAAAAACATCGACAAAAAGGCTCTGCTTGAAGGCGCGCACGACATCGACCACATCTCCGCGCTCGTCTCGGAAGTGGAAATAGACAACAAGGGAATCCCGACGCTGCTCAAACACTACTTGAAGCTCGACGGCGAGCTGCTGGCGTTCAACGTAGACCCCGATTTCGGCTCGTGCATAGACGGGCTTATCATGGTGGACATGCTGCGGGTAGACCCCAAACTGCTGAAATCGTACATGGGCGACAAGCAGGCGGTGGAATACCGCAAACACCACGGCTTGGATACCGAGCTTTTCGACGCCCGCCAAGCCGAAAAATAGCCGCGCGAAACTTTCGCGCAAAATCGCGGGCGGCGCAGGCGCAAGCTGAAAAACGGGAGGGCAGTTCCGCCCGCATGTCCCGAAAACACGGGCGTCCGAAATCACTCGGACGCTTTTTTATTGCGTCTTTTTAAGCATGAGACGCGTGCGGGAAATTTGGTCTTCCAAAAGTTTTTTCAGGGGGGAGTCGGCGTCGGTTTCCGCCAAGACCGACTCCAAAACATCTATCGACTTTTGGAACTTGCCGTTTTTTGCAAGCAGCGACGCGTAAATTCTGCGAGAGTAAACCGCGGGGTCGGGGCGCGTGGCAAGCCGCCCGTAGCAGTCTTCCGCAAGTTTGTCGTCGCCGATTGAAATTGCTATTTGCCCCTTTTGCAGCCAGAGCTGCTCGCTGTCTGGGTGCAGCTTCAAGCCGCGCTCCACGAGTTTCAGCGCAATCGCCGCCTGACGCTTTTTCAGCAGGCGCAGGGCGGATTCGTCGCGCTGTTGCGGCGGCAGTTTTTGAAGAAGCCAGTGGGGGGTGTCGAAGGCAATCATCGCCGCGCCCTGAGTCCAAAACGTAATCATGGCGGGGTCGATTTTCGTGGCGAGGTCGATTGCCGACATGCAGCCCGCGACGTCTTTTTTCTCCCAGTCTATGTAGCCCTTTATCCACGCGAAGTCCGAAACAAGCGAGCGGTATCCTCCGAGTATCCCCCACAACGCGCCGCCGCCCGCGCCTCCGAGCGACTCCGCCGAAAGCGTTCCGCCGCCGCCGGCTATCGCGTTTTTTGCGGGCATTCCCGCAATCGCCGCCGCCCCGAACGCCGCCGCCGCAAAGAGGAAAATCTGCGTTTTTTCGAACATGCTAAAATTCCCTTTTTGAAAACGCGAACGCCGCCGCCGCGACCGCAGCGACCGAATATATCGCGGCATATGCTACCGCCGCCGCGAACGCGCCGCAGTCGACGGGCGCAAACGCGAATTTTTCGAGGGCGTTGAACATGTTGAAATCGGGAAAAACGCAGGAGGCGACTTTCGCAAATCCCTCCGTCTTCCCTCCGAGCCAGAGCGTGATTTCGCCCGCGGTCGAAACCGCAAGCACCATGAAAGACACCACCGCCGAGAAGAGCAGGGAGGTAGACACCGAGCACACAAACGACGAAACCGCCGCGACCGCGCAAAGCTTGCACCACTGCGCGAACGCGTACGCGCAGACGCCCGCGTAGTTTGTTTCAAGCCCCGCCGACAGCCGCTCCGCCGCCTCGCCGAAGCCCGCACGCGTGATGAAAAGCATAAGGCACGTCGCCGCCGCAATCACCGCGGCAAAAAGCGCGAGAGCCGCCGCCGCGCCAAGAAACTTTCCCGCCGCAAACTGCGCGTATCCGACGGGCTTCGAGAGCAGGGTGATGACGGTCTTGTTTTCAAGCTCCGAATGGAAAATCTGGCATGTTGCGACTACCGCGATAATCGAGCCGAAGAATCCGAGCGCGCCCGAACCGAAGTCGAACACAAATCGCAGCTGCTCGTGCCCGAGGTCGAGCGACAGCAGGTATTTCGATGAGAGCACGAGCGCAAGCGCAACGAGCGCCACAAGAATCATCAGCTTCTGCCTGAGCGTCTCGCGCAGGGTGTTTGCCGAAATCAAAAAGACGTTTCTCATTTTCCCTCCACCGTTTTCTTGAAAAATTCTTCGAGCGAAATTTTCGACGCCGATTTCTTCACGACATTCGCGCCGAGCGACTCCGCGTAGGCGGCGATTTTCGCCAGCCCCTCCGCGTCCGCGCCGTCGATGTCGAGGCTCGTGCGCCCGCCGATTTCAAGCAGTTTGTCGATTTCGCCGATTGCCGCGATTCTGCCCGCGCTTAGCACCGCCACCCGCGAGCACAGCCGCTCCACTTCGCCCATCATGTGCGAGCACAATAGAATGGTCTTGCCCGACTCTTTGAGCTTCACGACGATTTCCGCCATCGCCGACGTTCCCACGGGGTCAAGCCCCGACGCGGGTTCGTCGAGAATCACGACTTTCGGGTTGTGGACAATCGCCTGCGCAAGCCCCGCCCGCTGTACCATTCCTTTTGAATAGAGGGAGAGCGGGCGTTTTGCGGCGTCGGAAAGCCCGACCGTTTCGAGCGCGTTTTCGGCGGCGGCGCGGGCGGCTTTTTTGCCCAGCCCGCAAAGCTCGGCGTAGAACGAGACAAGCTCAAGTCCGCTGAGAAACTTGTAAAAATAGGGGTTTTCGGGGAGGTAGCCGACTTCCCGCTTTGTCGCGCGGCTTACGGGATTGCCGAAAATTTTGCATTCGCCCGAATTTTGCCTGAGCAGCCCCAGCAGAATTTTTATCGTCGTGCTCTTGCCCGCGCCGTTCGGCCCGACAAGCCCGAAAACTTCGCCTTCCGCAACGTCGAACGACACGCCGTCGAGGGCGCGCACGCCGATGCCGCGTATGCCGTAGCGGTAATATTTTTTGAGATTTTTTATCTCTATTGCGTTCATAGTCTGATTTCGAATCCCTTGTAGGAAACGTCGGCGGTGTCGGCGCGTTCGTCGGTCGATTTAATGAAGTCGCGCATGACTTTCGCGATTTCGTCGGCAAACGCCCGCGTTTCGGATTCGTCCCCGACGGCGAGCAGGTGAACGCGCCCGTCGTCGAGATTTTCCACAAAGCCGCACACGTCGAAGCCCGCCGCAATCTGCGTAGTTTTGTATCTGAACCCGACGCCCTGAACGCGCCCCGTGTACCAAATCTGCAATCTGTGTTTTTCCGCCATGGCAGTTTCATCTCATATAGTCGGCGGGCTTGCAACTTTTTTTACGCCGTAAATCGCCGTTCGGCGCGGACGAGGGAATTTTGCGCTTGAATTTTGGAACGCCGGCATATTTAATTTGTCTTAAAAGTCGTCGATAACATTTTGTAAACCGACGTTAATTTATAACAGAAAGAACTAAATTGAAAAAGACATTCATCTCGACAATGGCGGCGCTCGCCGCGCTTACGTCGGCAACCTACGCCGCCGACAATACGAACGACGAATACATCAAGACCTTCGGCATGATGATGTTCGAACGCAACGGACTTTCCGACCTCAAACTTACGCCCGCCGAATTCGACGTTTTTGTCGCGGGTATGAAAGACTCTTTCGAAGGCAAGAAAATGCCCGAAAACATTCAGGAAATCGGACCGAAAATGCTCCAATACCTGAGCGCGCGCGCCGAAGCCAACATCGCAAAGGAAGCCGCAAAGGCGGAAGCCGTCGCCGCGGAATACTGGAAAGAGCTTGAAAAGAAAGAGGGCGTCAACAAAACCCAGAGCGGCCTTGCGTACGAAATCATCGCAAAGGGCGACGGCCCGACGGCTAAGGAAGACTCCGACGTTACAATCAAGTACACGGGCAAACTTATCGACGGCACGGTTTTCGACACAACCGAAAAGGCTGGCGGCAAACCCGCAACGTTCAACCTTTCAAAGGTAATTCCGGGATTCCGCGAAGGCTTGCAGAAAGTGGCAAAAGGCGGCAAGGCTCGCCTGCACATTCCCGCAAAGCTCGGCTACGGCAACCAGCCCGTACCGGGAATCCCCGTCAACTCGACGCTCATTTTCGAAGTCGAAGTTATCGACGTAGACTCCGCGCCCGCGCAGATTCCCGCAGCTCCCGCCGCGAAATATCGCAAACGCTTTCGGAAAACCGCCTCCCCAACGGGGCGGTTTTTTTGTTTGGCGGCGGCGGTGTCTCG
>DHMA01000078.1:4929-5068 GCA_002405555.1 Opitutia bacterium UBA4654 | reverse complement strand
GGAAACTCGGCAAACGCGCCCCGCGCAAAGCAAGCAAATTTGCGTCGGAATAAAAACGGAAACGTTATATCTTGACATTTTCCGCCCAATTCAAATTATCTTCCGAATATTTTTGTACGGGTGGTAGCGCAGCCTGGCT
>DHMA01000078.1:739-4867 GCA_002405555.1 Opitutia bacterium UBA4654 | reverse complement strand
CTGGTTTGGGACCAGAGGGTCGTGGGTTCGAATCCCACCCGCCCGATGCTTTGGAAGCCCGCTTGTTAAATTTCGATTGCTTGTAATGCCGCGACACCGGTCAAGCAAATTTTTATTTTTTACAAAAAAAGGTGGAAAATACGCCTATCATATGCTCTAATAAGGACCACAATGAGCACCAATACAGCCCCAAAACAGCCGCATAAGCCGCTTGTCAACTACGTATCGCCCGAAAAAATACGTAGGTTGATTGCCTTGCGTTCGCGCGGGAATATCAACTTGCAGCGCGGGGCTTACTGCACAGCCGAAGATATAAAAAAGAGGCGCGAAAAGATTCTCAAATATGATTTTTCACGAATCTAACAACAGTCTTTTCGACGAATTAAGCAAGCTCCATCAGGCAGCCGAATTGGCGGTAAAGGAATCGGAGAGCTACAATGCCGAAATTCCCATTCCCGCATTAAAGGAACTTCGCGATGCCTACCACCATTTCGACAACGCCCTGCAACTTGACGATGCAGCCGCCCAAGAGCGGGAATTATACCGAGCGCTTTCGCATTGTAAACGCGCGTATTTTGATTCCAAGGAATGTACTTTTCAATTTCTGCTGGAAAATACGGAATCCATAAAAGAAAAACTCGATAAGTATGTTTTTATTTTAGGGCAACACATACCCGAATATCAAACTCATAAAAAAATATAAAGGCGGCACTGTCTTTTTACCACGAAATAAAAGACTTAAAAGTAGAAGCGCGCGAAACCCGATATTCGGAATGCGATAAACACATAGCCAACCTCAAAGCATTCGTTCAATCTTATAGCGACGCCGAAGACGACATTCTTGCGGATATGTATAATAGAAAACGAAACGAGAAATTGGCCGTCATTGGAATAATAATCGGTATACTGGGAATCCTTTGCGGCATAATCACCTGTTTTTAACGTTCCACAACGTTCCGCGTTTTCGACGTACAAAAAAACGGTTGACAAATTTCCGCGCATATCTTTTTTGTCTTAACAGTTCATTTAACAGAGCGGATTTTAATTCCGCCTACGACATTTTTTCAGACAAACGGAAGCCCGTGAAAATCGGGCGCGGTCGCGCCGCTGTAATTGTCCGTTTCGCACGAAACATTTTGCCACTGCAACGGCGGGAAGGCGTTTCGCGCGGGGACACAAGCCAGAAGACGAGTCTGAAAGATTCACCCTTTGATTCCCGCGTAAGGATTTCCGAGGGCTTGTCGCGTTTTGTCGGCGGGGCTTTTTATTTTTTTGTTTGCCCCGCAGTCTTTTCGCGTTCGGGCTTCACGGTTTTCTCCGCGGGGCAACCAACGGAAAAGACAAGCTATGAAATACCAATTAACATCAATACTCGCTTGCGGCGCACTCATCGCGGCTTCCGCAAACGCGGCTATTGATACTAAAAATCCTTGGACTGTTTCGTTTAGTGTCTACCCGTTGTAAGGCTTTGCGCAAATAAAAATAGCGGGGCGCGTGCCGTTTTTTTCGTTTTCGGCGCGCGCCCCGTTTCCTTTTTTTTAAATTGGTGATTTGTTTTTAACTGACTAAAAAATAAAAAAGTCTTTTCCTTTCGGAAAAGACTTTTTTTGTTGAGTCAATGCGATTTTTAGAAGCGGATTTCGAGGCCGCAACGCAGCGTTCTGCCGGGTTCGGGATACCAGCAGTTGTATGTTGCATACGAGCAGTTGCGGTGGTTCGTTATATTCGATACTGCGAAGAAAAGACGGGCGTATTCGCAGGGATAGACATTTACGGTCAAGTCAAGACTGTAATTTTCGGGAATGCGGGCTTTCGAGCCGTACACGTCAAGATACCCCTCCTGATATTGCGAGTTCGCCCAAATATAGTTAAGCTCAACCATGAAATACTCAATGGGCTTAACCCATACGCCCGATTTAGACGAAACCGTCGGCACAAGCGCAACTCTGTGTCCGTCGTAAACGCCCGACGTGTACTGCGCGTCCACAAAATTCCACGATGTAAACACTCCGCAAAGCTTTTCGTATTCATATCCTACGCGAATTTGCATGCCGAAGCGTTCGGTATCGCCGATGTTCTTGTTGGCGTAATTGATGCCGTCGTACGCGATTTCGTCGTTAAGGCGCGTATAGTAAAGGCTTGCCGCCGCCGTAAAACCGTATTTTGCAAAGTTCGTGCCGATTTCGTAGTTCTGCCCGTGTTCGGGGTCGAGGTCCGGATTCGTGTAGCCCGCGCCATACCCCCACAAGCTATAACGTTCGTCAATCGTCGGGTAGTGGTAGATCTGGTCGAAACGGAAATAAACATTCCACGATTCATTAAGCTTTGCATTTGCGCCGAATTGCGCTGCAAGCCCGCTTACAAGCTCCGAATCGTCAAGATTGTAGTATGCGGAATCGCTCTTTGCGGAATTGACGACCGCTTCGTAGCGCAACGCGCCGTTGAGCGAAAATGTCTCGTCAAGCTGAGCTTTTGCGCCGACCCACGGAGAAACCGTGTAGCGGTCTACATCTGTGTTGTATGAATTGGTGTTTGTGTGCGCGTCGAGGTGGTCGTAGTAAAAGTCTACGCCGCCCTCGACATAGCTTTCGTCGTCGCTGCCGAAATACACGCGGTACTTGGGGTCGAACGAAAGCGTCCAAAGCGTGGAAAGGGCATGGTTGGAGCCTATGTTGTCAACGTCCTTGTCGCGAATGTTGAGTCCCAGATGCGCCGAACCTTCGCCGAAGGTCGTTTTGTTTTCCCAAGAAGCAGACGCCATGAAAAATTGCATAAAGTCTTCTTCGTAGTGGGTAAGGTTGTTGGGATACGCGTCGCGGAAAGCCTGTGCATTCGGAGCGTAAATATAACCGGGCCACGAAATTGCCATGTTGCCGAAATTGACGTACGCGCCGATTTCGTTCTTGCTATCGAGCTTCATGCCCGCGGTTACCGTAGCCGATTTATTCCAGTTCAGCGCATTCGCAAAAAATCCGGAATCGTGGTAGTACGTCGCGCCGACGCTTGCATAGTAGTCTTCTGTGGAATAGTCCGCCGAACCCGAGAACGCATATTCGCCGTGTTCGCCGAACGACGCCTTTGCCTTTGCGCCGTTTTTGCCCCATTTTTTTGTCGTGAATTTTACAACGCCGGCTTCCGCATAATTGCCGTAAGTCGCGCTTTGAGCACCGTAGAGAACTTCGACATTTTCGATGTCGTCAAGCTGGATTGTCGCCCAGTTAATGCCCGCCATGTCGGGCGTATTGAGACGTTGCCCGTCAACGAGCACAAGCGTACGGCTCTGGCTGTTTGCGCCGAAGCCGCGCATCGAAATCTGCCCCATGAAGTCGCCGCCGCCCATGTTTCTGATGAAAACGTCCGAATAACGGTTGAGCAACTGGGTTGCGCTGACGACATTACTATCGGAAATTTGTTGGGCGGAAATATTTACGCCTGTTGCCGTCGATTCGTAAATCGAGTCCGCAAAGCGCATCGCCGTAATCTGGACGGGTTCGAGCGTTCCGCCCGAGACCGCCTTGCCGGAATCGGAGTTCGACTTGTCCGCTGTCGGAGCTTTTGTGTCGACAGCAACGGGCACTTGTTTTGCGGCGGAATCGGACTTTGCCGTTTCCGTCGAAGTTGTTTGCGCCGACATCGAATGTGTCAGCCACAGAGACGCAATTAACGCGATTGCGAACGCAGGGGTCTTATTTTTCATGTTTGTCTCCTTTTGGTTTTGCGAAGAATCTTCCGACTAACATTCGAAAGTGCAAAACGGGAGACTTTATCATTTGTCTGTCTGTTCGTTTTTAAGCTCCGCAACGAACAAACTTCGGCGCGGATTCGGACAGGCAGGGTCGTACTCCCCGAAAAAAACCAATCCGTGCCGCGTTTTTGTCTGCCGTTGCAAAGCCCGAAAGGAACAAACCCCGCGCACCCCGAAGTTCCTCGGGCGGGGACTTCGCGGGCAATGTCTTTCGTCTCGTCTTCCGGCTTATGTTTGTAGACTTGGAGAAAACGTCGAAATTTCGACAATTTCTCGGCGTCCGAGCTCGACCCTTCCCGTTTTTAACGGTGGAATGTCGAACCCCTCTCAACAATTACGGCGGCGCGACCGCGTCCGAATAAACCACGCGTTATCGACAATTC
>DHMA01000078.1:0-724 GCA_002405555.1 Opitutia bacterium UBA4654 | reverse complement strand
TCCGGAATTCTTCCGTTCAAAAACCGAACGTTAAAATTCCAAACTTACGACTTCGCATGTTTTCACAGAACTTCCGTTTGGCGAAAAACGTCGCTGATTGGTATTGTTTACAGTTGTCGATAAAAAGCGGGCGCAGGAGGCTTGTCAATTTAAAAAGCCGCCTCAACCGTTTGAGGGGTAGATTCAGCTATTCGGGACTTAAAAAAACGCGCTTTTGTTTGACACGCTTGGAATATGTTTTAGTGTCGAATTTTTAAATCTGTTGTTATCTAAAAAAGGGGTATTATGACTGTCAAAGGATTGGGAAAAATCGTTTTGATTGCGGCGTTTGCGGGCGTTTTCTCGCTGCCGTGCTTCGGGGCGCAGGCCGCTTCCGCGCCGGCCGACGGCGGAAACAAAATGGCAAAGGCGGATTTCAGGCGCATTAAAATCACGCACGGACCGTGGGTGCATTCGCTCACAGACACAAGCGCAATCGTCCTGTGGACGACCGACTGCGACGCCGTCTCGTGGGTGGAAGTCGCGCCCGACGACGGCTCGCACTTTTACGAAAGGGAGCGCAAAAAATTCTACCAGTCGCCGCTCGGCAAAAAGGCGGCGGACACTCTGCACGCCGTGAAAATCGACGGGCTAAAACCCGACACGCTCTACAATTACAGGGTGTTTTCAAAAAAAGTGATGTTCGAGCAGGGCGAGGCAACGTACTACGGTTTCACCGCCTCCA
>DHMA01000176.1:9179-9318 GCA_002405555.1 Opitutia bacterium UBA4654 | reverse complement strand
CCGATGTCGCCCGCGGGAACGTCGGTATTGGGACCGATGTGGCGGTAGAGTTCGCGCATGAAGCTGTTGCAGAAGTTGCGCACTTCGTTGTCCGACTTGCCCTTGGGGTCGAAGTTCGAACCGCCCTTGCCGCCGCCCA
>DHMA01000176.1:0-9029 GCA_002405555.1 Opitutia bacterium UBA4654 | reverse complement strand
AGACCGCCCTTGTAGGGGCCGATTGCGCTGTTGAACTGGACGCGGTAGCCTTGGTTTACCTGAATTTCGCCCTTGTCGTCCGCCCACGGAACCTGGAACATGATGATTCTTTCCGGAACTACCATTCTTTCGAGAATCTTGTTCTTTTCATATTTGGAGTCGCTGTCGAGAACCGCGCTCAACGACGAGAGAACCTCTTCCGCCGCCTGCAAGAATTCTTTTTCCCACGGCTGTTTCGCTTTGAGGTCTTCGAGTACCTTTGCTACATATTTGTTCATTTTTTTCCTTTGATTGGGTTTTGATGTAAAAACTGCCGCAATTCTCGTATTATTCGGCAGTGCGTCAAGTTGTAATCCGAAAAAATGCGTTATTCCTACAATTTTGTACAAAAATTTTGCCGCGGCGCGGGTACAAATTTGTAGCGGGGCGCGTTTACGGCGTGGCGCATGTATAAAAAGAGCGCGGGGAATGTTTGTTCCCGTTTTGGGTGCAAAGATATTGGAGGCTTAAAATCTTCTTGACTATGCGGGCTGTGGATTTAAGTTTTTTATTCCATGTTAGCACGACAACGCCAAAGGGTAATTCTTTCAATGCTCGAAACCCAACCGAGCCTGCGAACAATCGAACTGGCAAAGCAGTTCGACGTCACCGACGAAACAATCCGCCGCGACTTGGAGTTTCTCGATTCCGAGAACAAGCTTATCCGCACTCACGGCGGCGCGTTGCGCATAGAAAAACGCGCGATTGACCTCCCGCTTCAAAAGCGTCTCAAAGAGCACCGCGCCGCAAAGCAGGAGATTGCAAAAAAGGCTCTCGAATTCATTAAAGAGGGCGACACAATTCTGCTCGACGCAAGTTCGACGGTTTTGGCTCTGGCGGAAATCCTCCCCGACATGGAGCTTACGGTAATCACCAACGCGCACGACACGGTTGTTCCCTTAATGGGAAAGAGCAAAATAAACGTCATCGCCACCGGCGGCAAGCTCGACCGCGTAAGCCTGAGCTACGGCGGGGCGACTGCGTGGTCTACCGTCCGCAAGATTTCGGTGGACAAGGCGTTTTTCTCGTGCAACGGTCTCGACCTCGACCGCGGGGCGAGCGAAGTTGCGGAAATCCACGCCGAGTTCAAGGAAAACGTGCTTCAATACTGCCGCGAAAAAATCCTCATGTGCGACGCCTCCAAGTTCGGCGTCCGCAGCGCGCGCTTCTTTGCCGATTTCGACATGATTGACAGGGTCTTGACGGATTCCTCCGCGGACGAGTCGTTTATCCAGAAGCTCAAAGGCGCGGGCGTTTTCGTAAAATAGGCGCAGCCGCGTTTGCATTGAAAAAGCCGCACGGGTTTCCGCGCGGCTTTTCGATTTTTGTGGACTCCGCTTCGGCTTACGAGCCGAACGCCGACTGCGCCGAACGCCACCAGTTGTAGTGCCTGTTTTCAAGCTCCTCTTTCGACGGCATGGGGTAGTAGAGCATGTCGTTGCCGACTCCCACGTAGAAGCCGTTTTTGATTGTCCTGTAAAGGAAGTCGGAGGCGGAGCGGGCAACGACCTTGTTGTTTTTGCCGCCCTTGTTGCGAACCTGCATGAGGCAGTAGCGCAGGTGGTAGCTGTTGATGTAGGGCAGGTTGCCGAGGTCGCCGTTTTCGGGGTCTGATTCGAGCGCGCCGATCTTCAAGTCGCAAAAAGCGATTTTATCGACGTGTACGAGCCTGTCTTTCGAAGTCAGCCGCGCGGTGTATTCGGCTGGGTTGAGAATGCTGGCGACCCTCGGCTTGCACGGCGCGAGGTCTTGGTACAGATAGAGGTGCGGCTTTGTGTCGGGCACGAATGGGGCGGGAGAGAGTTCGAGCGTCTTGCCGTCGGAGGTCACCACATAGAGGTTTTTGAACGCCGACATCGGGACGTGCTCCAGCACGCGGTAGACCGAAAGGTAAACCGACTTGTGCGGCGAGCCGTCGGGGTGCGGTTCGCAGAGCTTGTCGAATTTGTCAATCGGCAGGTAGTCGGACTCAAAGTTCGGGTCGATTTCGAAGAAAACGGCTTGGTCGCAGTTTCTGCGGAAAACGCCCGTTGCGAAGTACGCGCCGAATTCCTGCGGCGGTAGGTTCGACGCCACGAGGGCTTCGGGAATGAGGGATAGATACAAATGCTTTTCCATTTTTTCCTTTCCTTTGCGTTATGTTTTCCGAATCGGAAAACAGTTTTGCGCGGGCGCGTAAAAAATGCAAGCAAATTGAGACCGCCGCCGAGCGATTTTTAGCGCAGCCCGTAGGGGATTTTTGCGAAGCGCGACGACGCGTTTTCGACAAGCTCTCGCGCAGATTTTTTCGAATACGCAGCGCCAACGCCCGCGCTTTTAAGGGGAGTCGCGGCGCGGAGCAGAACGGCGAGGTCGCCGCCGAGCACGATTCCCGCGAAATCGCCGTTGCGGGAAATTGCGATGTCGCCCGCCGACGGCGAAAATTCGCCGAAGACCGACTGCATAAGTCCGACGTCGAGCCTTGCGTAGTCCGCGTTTTTGAAGTCGGCGCGGAACGGCACCTGCCCGTATTTCGAGTTCTGCGCGTCCACCACGACGCAGTCGGGAAACGCGAATGTGTTTTTTGGAATTTTGAGCGGCTCGATTTTCTCCTTTTCCACAAATTCGCGGGGAACGGCTATTGCAATCAGGCGCGGGTCTTCCGCGAGCGACACAACGGCATCGGGCTTGAATTCGAAGCTCTTTCCGCGCACCGAAACCGACATGGATTCGGGCTCGGAATACTGCCTGTCCTTTTTCAAGAACGGCGCAAAGGGCGTGCCCTCCGAGTTTGCCACAAGCCAGATTTTGCCGTCAATTTCAATCGGCACAAGCCTGCGCGAAACAGTAGTCTGGTTCTTGCCGAAAATGCCGCTTTCGACGTAGGTTAACGTGGCGGTGGCGAGGCGCGGCTTGATTCCGGCGAAAATTTCCGACGACGTTTTGGGGCGGAGTTCGCCGACGCTTCGGGTCATTTTTTCCTGCTGCGCGGCAAGCTCGCCGACGCCGACGGCGAGCGTTTCGGCGTGTTCGCGGATTTTCTCCTTTTCGTTCTTTTCGATGTTTACAAGAGTCTCGTAGCGTTTGATGTTTTCGCGGTAGATTTGCTCTTTTGCAGACGCCACTTCGAGGCGCGTTGCCAGAGCCTGCTTTTCGGCTTCGATGGCGCGGTTTTCCGATTTGAGGGCATCGCCCTCGGCGGCGAGCCTTTCGAGATTTTCCCTGCTTTGTTTAAGCTCTAGCTGGACGGATTCGAGCTTCTGCCTTGCGGCGGAGTCGGACTGTTTTACGTCGCCGAGTCTGCGTTCGAGGTCTATTCTTTCGCGCGCGGATTTTTCGAGCTTTTCGCCCGCGGCTATGATTTCGTTTTTGAGCTTTTCGTTGCGCTTTTCGCTCGACTCCGCGCGCGACTGCAATTCGCCGCTTTTTTTGAGAATTGCCGCGCGTTCGCGTTCAAGTTCCGCTTTCGCCCTCGCGAGTTCGTCGCGGGCTTTTGCGATTTCTGCGAGCTCGCGCTCGCGCTCGTCGAGCGACTTCTTGCGGCTTTCCGCAAGCGACTTGTTTTCCTCCGCAGCCTTTGCGAGTTTCGACACGTCCGAATCGAGCGATTCGCGCCTGTCGCGTTCGGCGTCGAGCGACATTTTCAAAAGTTCGAGCATTTGCGAATCGGCGAAGTTGCGCTGTTCGGCGGCCGCCTGCAATTCGAGCTGTTCGGCGGCCGCGCCCGATGGCGGCGAATCGAAATTGGCAAGGCTTATAAGGCTCAGAAGCAGGAAGTCGCAAATGACTATCATTATTGATTTGCTCATAAAATTCCTCCGTGATTTTCCGCGCAGTCAATATAATTAAACGCCCGACTGCAAGCTCTTTTAAATATTAATGTCTTGAAGCCCGCGCGAAATTCGGCAAATATTGCGGCAGAAATTTTTTTCAAAATGCAGCCAAACCGCAAAAAGACAACCGACGACTCCCCCAAAAAGAAAACCCTCCACACCGTCTCGATTACCGACGAACAGGCGGAAAAGCTCGATGCGTGGCTCGACAAGCACCTCTGGGCGCCGTTTTCGGTCAACTACGCGAAGTTCGCGTACAAGGGCCCCGACGTGAACGTTGTGGCGTATTCGTCGGGGAAGGTCGTGATTCAGGGCAAGGGCACGGAAGACTTCGTCCAGTTCGTCCTCGAACCCGAAATCACGGGTTTTGCGCAGCTCGGCTACGACGAAGCCCTCCACCCCGAATGGTACGAGCTCCACGCGGGCGTAGACGAAAGCGGCAAGGGCGACCTCTTCGGGCCGCTCGTTTCGGCGTGTGTTGTCGCCGACGGGGACGCCGTGCGCGAGTGGGTCGCCGCAGACCTGCGCGAATCCAAAAAAGTTTCGAGCGACGAAGCGGTTCTCAACATGGCGCGGAAAATCAAGGCCACAAAAAACGTCGCCGTGAAAGTGTCCTACGCGGGCATGGAAAAATACAACGCCCTCTACATAAAATTCGGGCGAAATCTCAACAGGCTTTTGGCGTGGTTCCACGCGACGGCGATTACGTCGGCCCTGAACGAAAGGCACGCGCCGTGGGGTATGCTCGACCAGTTCACGAAACAGCCGCTTGTCCAACGCCAGCTCGACATTCCCGACTTCGAGCTTAAAATGCGGACAAAGGCGGAAGAAGACCCCGTCGTCGCGGCGGCGTCGATTATCGCGCGCGCAACCTACATCTACGCAATGCGCAAACTCTCCGACGAATGCGGCATAAAACTCAAAAAAGGCGCAAGCGCGGACGTCCGCAAACAGGCGGTTGAAATCGTCAAAAAGTTCGGCGCGGAGGGTCTGAAACGCTTTGCGAAAATGCACTTCAAAACCGCGTCGGAGGCGATTTCGGAAGCGGAAAAATAAAATGGCTTCAAAAAAACACTCGGCAATAAACGCGCTCGCCGCGTTCGACTCCGAATACGTATCGGGGCGCAGCTGGCTTGTGGGAATCGACGAAGCGGGCAGGGGCTGTCTTGCGGGTCCCGTGTGCGCGGGGGCGGTTGCCGTCAGCGCGAAGGCGTACGCAAACCCCGCGTTTTTGGACGCGCTCTCGCTGCTCGACGACTCCAAAAAACTTTCCGAAGCCCGCAGAGAGGAATTGTATTCAACGCTCTGCATGCTGAAAAAATCGGGCGAAATAGACTTCGAGGCGGCGTTCGCCTCCGTCGCGGAAATCGAAAAAATCAACATTCTTTCCGCCACCCAAATGGCGATGACCCGCGCCGCCGAAAAGCTCGACGAACGCCTGCATTTGGGGCTTCGCAAGTCGTCCTCGCCCGCGACGCTCTTCGGGGAGGCGGCTCTCGACACGTCGATTGCGTGCCTGCTAATCGACGGAAAGCCGATGAAAAAAGTTCCGTACGCGCATACGGCGGTAGTCAAGGGCGACGCGTCGAGCTTGGCGGTCGCGGCCGCGTCGATTGTCGCAAAATTCACGCGCGACAAATTCATGCGCGACATATCCGCAAAATACCCGCGCTTCGGCTTCGACGTCCACAAGGGCTACGGCACCGCGGCGCACCTGCAAAGCCTGCTGCTCTTCGGCGCGACCGACATTCACAGGCCGAGCTTCCTCAAAAAACTCCGCGCGGAGTCCGAAAAAACCGAAATGCAGGCGGAACTTTTTTGAAGTTTTCGGGCTTTTTGCCCGTCTAAAATCGGGCTTTTAAATTTAAAGGCTTGCAAGAATTTTAAAAGTCTATGCAATTACCGCGAAAAATATTATGAGCGATTTCCAAACAGCTATTTTGGCACTCGAAGACGGCAGCGTATACAAAGGCCGCGCATTCGGCGCAAAGAAAACGGTCGTCGGCGAGGCGGTCTTCAACACTTCCATGACGGGCTATCAGGAGGTTCTTACCGACCCGTCCTATTTCGGGCAAATCGTCACAATGACCGCCGTCGAAATCGGAAACTACGGCGTCAACAAGGCGGACGAAGAATCCGACGGAATCAAGGTCAGGGGCTTTGTCGTGCGCGAAGTCAGCCCGGTTTCAAGCAGCTGGCGCGCCGAGCAAACCATTCAGGAATACCTCGAACAGGGCGGAGTGCCCGCAATCAGCGGCGTCGATACCCGCGCGATTACAAAAAAACTCAGAAGCGTCGGCGCAATGAAGGCGTGCCTTTCTACCGAGGGAATCTCGGCGGAAGAGGCTGTGGCAAAAGCCCGCGGCTGGGCTGGGCTTGTCGGCGTAGACTACGTCCGCGAAGTAAGCCGCAAAACTCCCTGCAAGTTCGACTGGTCCGACGAAATGCTCAAACCCTTTACGGTCGAGGGCACAAGCCTCTACAAGTTCGAGCGCACAACGCCCGTCTTCAAATGCGCGGCGATAGACTACGGCGCGAAAACGTCGATTTTCAAAAAGCTCGCGTTCCACGGCTTCGACGTGACGATTTTCCCCGCCGACGCGCCCGCCGAACAGATTGAGGAATTTGCGCCCGACGCGGTCTTCCTCTCGAACGGCCCCGGCGACCCCTCCGCAGTTTCATACGCGCACAAATGCGTGTCGCGCCTGATAAAGAAATATCCCACGTTCGGCATTTGTCTGGGACACCAGATTATCACGCACGCAATCGGCGCAAAGACGTACAAGCTCAAATTCGGACACCGCGGCGGCAACCAGCCCGTCAAGAATCTCGAAACTGGGATTGTCTCCATCACTTCGCAAAACCACGGCTTTGCGGCGGACGCAAAGTCCATCGAAAACGCGGGCGGCATCGTAACCGAAATCAACCTCAACGACGAAACCGTAGAGGGTCTGCGCCTGAAAGACTATCCCGTGTTCTCGGTGCAATACCACCCCGAAGCGGCTCCCGGGCCGAACGACGCCGACCCGCTCTTCGAAAACTTCCACGAGCTTGTCAAAAAGACGCTCGGAAAATAGGGCGGCAAAGCGGAAAAAAATTTTTTCAAAAAAAACTTGATTTTTGAAAAAAACGGTATCTAATACGTCGGCAATATGCAAAACAGTTGGTTCAGCTACTACTTTTACTTTACCTTTCCAAACAGAGGCGTTCGGTAGGCGGCTTGACCGTTGTTGCATGCAGAAAAGTTTAACCCGAACGCCCAAGGCGGTCGGGTTTTTTTATTTTCCCGATTTTCAAATAAAAATTTTTTTTAACACGAAAGAAAGACAATGAATCAGAAATCAATGAACAGTTCCTCGAAATCGTCAGGCAGATGGGTCGGTTTCAGGAAGGAGTTAAAAGTGCTCGACTGCACAATCAGAGACGGCGGGCTTATGAACGCCAGCCGCTTTGACGACAAAACCGTGCGCGCCGTCTACGACGCCTGCGCCGACGCCGGTATCGACTACATGGAAATCGGCTACAAGAACGGCCGCAAATTTTTCGACCCAGAAAAATACGGAAAGTGGCGGTTCTGCGACGAGAATTCCGTAAGGAAAATCGTGGGCGACAACCCGCGCCCGATTAAAATCGCGGCAATGTTCGACGTCGGCAAATGCGAGCCGAATCTTCCGAAAAAATCGGACAGCCCCGTCGATTTGATAAGGGTTGCCACATACTCAAAGGACTTGCCCGCAGCCCTCGACATCGTAAAATACGCCGCCGACCTCGGCTACGAAACGAGCGTGAACATCATGGCGATTTCGACGCTTTCCGAGCGCGAGCTGAACCTGTCGTTCGAAGCCGCCGCCGAAAGCCGCGCCGATATTGTCTACATGATGGACAGCTTCGGAGGTCTTGACGGCCACCGCCTGCGCTACATTCTCGCAAAGTGCAAATACATCTGTACGGAAAAGCGCGTGGGCGCGCACATTCACAACAACCTGCAACTTGCCTTCGCCAACACGATTGAGGCGGTCGAAAACGGCGCGGACATCGTAGACTGCACGGTCTGCGGGCTTGGGCGGGGAGCTGGCAACTGCCGAACGGAGCTTTTGGCGGGATATTTGAAACGCCTCGACATGCGTCCGATTTTGGCGTGCGCGCAAAACTTCATCGAACCCCTGCGCGGCAAATACTCGTGGGGCTTCGACTACGCGTACATGGCGACGGGGCTGTTCGGCAAACACCCGTCGGCGGCGATGGAATACGGCAAGTCCCAGCCGCGTCCGAGCCTTGCCGATTTCTACGACAGCGTAGCAAACTCATAGCCGCCGCAACTCCGTCGCAAAACGGGCACCGAAACGGTGTCCGTTTTTTTTGTCTATTTTTTCACCGAAAACTTCGCGCATAGGCGGGCGATTTTTCTCCGCCGTAATTGTTTCCGCCGACAAAAAAGACGCCGCCGAAATTCGGTGGCGTCTTTTGTTTTGCAAGCTGTCTTTCGCTTAGAAGCCCTTGACTTTGAAGAGCGATGTGACCGACATGTTGTTGTGGATTCGCAGAATCGCCTCCGTGAGCAGGTTCGCGACGCTGAGCACCGTGATGGGATAGTCGGCATAGCGCGGGTCCGGCGGGGTGGAGTCTGTCATAATGAGTTCGTCGAGCCACTTTTCCGAAAGTCTGTCGTACGCGCTGTCGGTAAGCACTGCGTGTGTGACTGCGGCTCTGACCGTTTTCGCGCCCTTGTCTTTGAGGATTTTCGCGGCGGCGGTAAGCGTGCCCGCGGTTTCCGTCATGTCGTCAACAATCAGAATGTCGCGGCCTTCGACTTCGCCGACAAGGCTTGTCGCCTCGACAACTTCCGCGCTGATTCTGCGCTTTGCGATGAATCCGAGCTGGCAGTTGAAAAGCGTTGCGTATGCCTGAGCGCGTTTCAGTCCGCCGACGTCGGGCGCGAAGATTGTGAGGTTGTCTGCGGGCTGGTTTTTCAGATATTCGTAGATGACAGGCGACGCGTAGAGATGGTCGCAGGGAATATCGAAGAAGCCCTGAATCTGGTTTGCGTGGAGGTCGAGCGTAAGCACGCGGTTTGCGCCCGCGGCGACCAAGAGGTTTGCGACAAGCTTTGCGGTAATCGGAACGCGCGGCTGGTCTTTTCTGTCCTGACGGGCGTAGCCGAAGAAGGGCAGAACCGCC
>DHMA01000017.1:2124-3152 GCA_002405555.1 Opitutia bacterium UBA4654 | reverse complement strand
TTCGCGGCGCTGATTGCCCTTTGGGAGCTCGCCGTAAAACGCTTCGGGCTTTTCGAATACACGCTTCCGCCGCCCTCGGACGTGGCGAAATACATTTGGAGCTCAACGCTGGACGGCACGCTTCCCGCGGCGATTCTCGTCACCTTGAAACGCCTGCTGCTCGGCTACGCAATCGGGCTGTGCGTCGGCATTCCCACGGGCATGCTGTGCTCGCGCTTCAACGTGTTTCAGGACACCGTGGGGCTGCTCGCGCTGGGCTTGCAGGCGTTGCCGAGCGTGTGCTGGGTGCCGCTTGCGATTATGTGGTTCGGGCAGGACGAGGCCGCAATGCTTTTCGTGGTCGTCATGGGCACGGTGTGGTCTATGATTCTTGCGACGGAGCACGGGGTGAAAAACATTCCGCCGATTTACCTCAGAGCCGCCCGCACAATGGGCTCGAAAGGGCTTCACACATGGCTTAAAGTAATACTTCCCGCGGCGTTCCCCAGCATTTTGGGCGGCATGAAACAGGGCTGGGCGTTCGCGTGGCGTTCGCTGATGGCGGCGGAAATCTATGTTACAATCCTCACGGGCTTCGGGCTTGGGCAGCTGCTCCACTACGGCCGCGAGCTGATGGACATGAATCAGGTTATCGGCGTAATGTGCGTGGTAATCGCGATAGGTCTGCTTGTGGACAAAGTGCTGTTTTCGCCGCTCGAATCGCGCCTGCGCAAAAAGTGGGGCATTTCGAAAGATTAGCGGAATTTGCCGATAGTACGATTTTTTTACGGGAAATGTTCGGAATATTCCAAAAAAAGACGCCGGAAAACGGCGGCGGACTCTCCGCCACCGCCCAGCTTGTAGCCGACGGCGACACCGCCGTGCTCCGCTTTTCGGGCGTGTGGCTGCTCTCAAAAAAACGGACGCCCGTAGACGAGGTTGTCCAAATGATAACGCCCGACATCAAAAGGCTTTCGTTCGACACGGGCGCGCTCAAAGCCTACGACTCCGCGCTTGTCGGCATGCTCTTCCGCTGCTACGAGGCGTGC
>DHMA01000017.1:0-2077 GCA_002405555.1 Opitutia bacterium UBA4654 | reverse complement strand
TGCGCGCAGCTGGGAATCGAGTTCGATTCGCAGTCGCTGCCGAAAGGCCCGCGCGAGCTTCTGAAACTCGCCGTAGCCGTTCCCGAAGCCGACGCGTCGCCGAAGGGCGGGGTAAGCTTCAACATTATAAACAGGCTCGGCGTGCGGGCGATGAAATACGCCGACTCGTTTTTCGGACAGTGCGGATTCATCGGTGAAGTCGCGATTGCGGCGACAAAGGCGGCGTTCGGAAAGGCGCGGTACAGGGTCTGCGACCTGCTCGCCATAATGCAGGCGGCGGGTCCCGAAGCCCTGCCGATTGTCGCGCTGATTAGCTTTTTGGTGGGGCTTATTCTTGCTTTCGTGGGCGCGATTCAGCTTGCAAAATACGGCTCGGAAATATTTGTGGCAGACTTGGTGGGAATCGCCATGTGCCGCGAAATGGGCGCAATCATGGTGGGCATCGTCATGAGCGGCAGGACGGGCGCGGCGTTTGCCGCCGAACTCGGCTCGATGAAAGTCAACGAGGAAATCTCGGCGTTCAGAACGTTCGGCATTTCGACCGCCGAATTTTTGGTGTTCCCGCGAATTCTTGCCCTCGTGCTGATGTTCCCGCTGCTTACGATTTTCGCCGACGTAATCGGCATGCTCGGCGGCTTCGTAATCGGCGCGGGCATGTTCGACATCAGCTACGACCAGTACGTCAACAGGACGCTTTCGGCTCTCAACATAGTCCAGATTTCCACGGGCGTGGGGAAGAGTTTTGTTTTCGGGATAATCGTCGCGTGCGTCGGCTGCCGCGCGGGCATGAACTGCGAGAAAAGCTCGGCGGGCGTAGGCTTGGCGACTACTTCGAGCGTGGTTCAGAGCATAACTTGGATAATCGTCGCCGACGCGATTTTCGCCGTAATCTTCACAATTTTCGACATATGAGCCGCCCGACAGACATTGCAGACGACGAAGTTTTCAGAATCGAAAACCTCACCATGGCGTACGGCGACTATGTCGTCATGCGCGACCTCAATTTTTCCGTCAAGCGCGGCGAAATTTTCTTCATCATGGGCGGGAGCGGCTGCGGCAAAAGCACGCTTTTGCGCCACATGATAGGGCTGATAAAGCCCGCCGCGGGCACTATCTATTTTAGGGGCGAAAATTTTTCCGACGCTCCCGAACGCGAAAAAACCGCAATGCTCAGGCAGTTCGGCGTGCTGTATCAGGGCGGGGCGTTGTGGTCTTCCATGACGCTCGCCGAAAACGTGGAACTGCCCCTGCGCGAGTTTACGGGAATTTCCGAGCGCGACGCCGCCGACGTCGTGGACCTCAAACTTTCGCTTGTGGGGCTTAACGGCTTCGGCTCGTTCTACCCGTCGGAAATCAGCGGCGGCATGTGCAAACGCGCGGGCTTGGCGCGGGCAATCGCGCTCGACCCGTCGGTGCTGTTCTTCGACGAACCGAGCGCGGGGCTTGACCCGGTTTCGTCGCACAGGCTCGACGAGCTTATCGTCCAGCTGCGGGATTCGCTTGGGGCTACGGTAATCATAGTTTCGCACGAGCTTGCCAGCATTTTCGACATCGCCGACAGGGCGGTATTTCTCGACACCACAACCAAGACGCAGGCGGCGGTAGGCTCGCCGCGCGAACTTTTGAATTCGGACAACGCCAATGTCCGCACATTTATGAACAGGGGCGTGGATCCGCGCTCCAAAGAAGGGAAATCAATATGAAAAACAACGTAAATCCCGTGGCGATAGGCATGTTTGTCATTGCCGCGTCGGTGCTGGCTGTCGCGGCGGTGATGATTTTCGGGGCGGCGAAATTCTTTGCCAAGACCGAAATGTTCGTCTCGTACTTTTCCGAGAGCGTCAACGGGCTGGACGTCGGCGCGCCGCTGAAATACAAGGGCGTTACCATCGGCAAGGTGGAGCGGATTATGATAGGGCACGCGCCGAAAAGCATACGCGAAAGCTCGGTGGCTGTCGTCTACTCAATCGACGTCGGCATGCTGAGGCGCAAGGCGGGCAGCGCGGTGGGCGATTTCGACTCGTGGATTCAGGCGCAAATCGCCGACGGGCTTCGCGCAAAACTCAACTACCAGAGC
>DHMA01000132.1:14171-21429 GCA_002405555.1 Opitutia bacterium UBA4654 | reverse complement strand
TTGGGTGTAGACCCGACGCGCCCCGACCTCACGTTCGGGCACATGGTTGTCTTCAACAAGCTGCGCCAGTTTCAGGATTTGGGGCATCAGGCGGTTTTGATTATCGGCGACTACACCGCATGTATCGGCGACCCCAGCGGGAGGAGCGCATTGCGCCCCGTCTTGACGCGCGAAGAGGTCATGGAAAACGCAAAGACCTACCTTGCGCAGGCATTCAAGATTCTGGACGAATCGCGCACGGAGGTGCACTATAACAGCGAGTGGTTCGGGGGAATGTCGTTCGGCGACCTGCTGAACCTCGCCCGCAAAATGACTGTCGCGAGAATGCTCGAACGCGACGACTTCGCAAAACGCTACGCGTCGAAGACGCCGATTTCGATAGTCGAATTTTTGTACCCGCTCGTGCAGGGCTACGACTCTGTTATGATAGAGTCGGACGTAGAGCTTGGCGGAACCGACCAGCTTTTCAACAACCTTGTCGGGCGCGACTTGCAGCGCGACGCGGGGCAGTCGGGGCAGGCGGTAATCACAATGCCGCTTCTCGTGGGCTTGGACGGCGAAAAGAAGATGTCGAAAAGCTACGGCAACTACATCGCGTTCAACGACACCCCGCGCGACATGTTCGGGAAAATCATGTCCGTCGGCGACGACACGATGTGGAAATACTACCAGTACCTTTTGCTCGAAACGCCCGAACAGATTGAGCGCATGAAGTCGGAACACCCGATGAAATGCAAAAAGAATCTGGCGTGCCTGATGGTCTCGCGCTTCTTCGGCGCGGACGTCGGCAGGGCTGAGCTTGAAAACTTCGAAAAGGTCTTTTCGAAGAACGAAATTCCCGACGAAATGCCCGAATTTGCGTGGGATTCCGTCGCGCAGTCCGACAGCGCGCCGATTGTCAACGTCATGGCGGAGACAAAGCTTTTCCCCAGCAAGAAGGAGGTTCGCAGACTCATCGAACAGGGCGCGGTAAAGCTCGATTCGGAGCGCGTCTCCGACCCGTTCCTTGCGCTGTCGCGCCCCGTAAATCCGCTGGTGTTGCAGGCGGGCAAGCGCGTGTTTTTCAGAATAATCCCGTAATGTTGGGCAACCCGATTTTTCGCGGCTGACCGTTCGGGAGGCCGCTTTTTTATGAAAGACGAGGAAGTAAAGGCGCTGGGCGAAGCCCGAATCGGGAGCTTGATTGTCCGCTATTCGACACCCGCGATTGTGGCGACGGTCGTCAGCGCGACATACAATGTAATCGACCGCATATTCGTGGGGCGCGTGTGTGGCGCGGACGCGCTTGCGGCTATAACCGTCTGCTTTTCGCCCGCGCTGTTTCTGCTCGCCCTCGCGATGACGATAGGGCAGGGGAGCGCGACGCTCGTCTCGATAAAACTCGGCGAGGGCGACAGGCGCGGGGCGGAGCGCGTGCTGGGGCAGGCGGTGTTCATGTTCTTCGCCTTCTACGCAATCACCGCGACGCTTGTGCTGTGCAATATCGATTCCGTCCTCAGGTTTTTCGGCGCGACGGAGCGGATTCTCCCCGACGCAAAGGCTTATTACTCCATAATAATAGGAGGGCTGATTTTTGAAAAAATATCATTCGGCGTAAACAATCTGATACGCGCGGAGGGTCGCCCGATATATTCGATGGCTACAATAATAATCGGGGGAGTGGCGAACGTAATTTTGGATTGGTTGTTCATGTGCAAATTCGGCTGGGGAATACGCGGGGCGGCGCTGGCGACCATTTCGGCGCAGGCATGCGGAACGGTCTGGGTTTGCGCGTTCTATTTCTGCGGGCGGAGCTATTTGAAAATCAGGCTGAAAAACCTGCGGGCGCACATCGACCTCATGGCGTCGATGCTGTACGCAGGCTCGCCGAGCCTGATTATTCAGGGGCTGTCGAGCGCGGCTACGATGATGTTCGTAAGGCAGGCGCGGGTGTACGGGTCGGAGTCGGCAATAGCGGTAGTGGGCATTTGCATGACGGCGACAATGTTCATATTTCTGCCCGTCGTGGGGCTGTCGATGGGCGTTCAGCCGATAATCGGCTACAACCGCGGGGCGCGGAATCCCGAACGCGTGCGCTCGGCGTTGCGGCTTTCGCTGGCGGCGGGTTCCGCGATATGCTGCGCGGGCTTTGTCGCCACGCAGGCGTTTCCCGACGCGATTTTTTCGATATTCCTTCCGTCCGACTCGCCGCTGATTCCCACGGGCGAACGCGCCATGCGCCTGCTCACGCTCTGCTGTCCGCTAATCGGGGTGAATATTGTTGCTTCGGGGTATTTTCAGGCGGTGAAACGCCCGATATTTTCCATTCTGATAACTGTCGTGCGGCAGGTTTTGTTCCTCGTGCCGTTCCTGTATTTGCTGCCGAAATTCATGTCGCTCGACGGAATTTGGGCGAGTTTTGCGGCTTCCGATTTCATGGCGTTCCTGTTTTCGGCGGCGGTTGTCGCGCGGGAAATGCGGAAGTTGCGCGGAACGGCGGTTTATTCGGCGGAAAAGTGTTGAAATGCGCGGCAATTTGTAAATTATGGAGACGATATGATAAGAAGGGCATTTTTAGGTATTTTGTTCGCGACACTCGGCTGCGCCGGCGCGTTCGCGCAACGCGACATCGACATTCAAATCGAGGGCAGGGGACAGCGTCTGAACGTCCCCGTTTACAGGGTTGCGATTACTTCGGACGACCAGTCGCTGCTCGCCGACGCAAAACGCGCGTTCGGCCTGCACGGCAGCTACATTGTCTCGACCCCCGCAAATGCGCAGTTTACGTTCTCGTTCACAAAGGCGGGCGCGACGGCGGTCAAGGTGGCAATCCGCGGCGGAACGTCGTTCGAGCAAATCTGCACGGGCGAAAGCATGACGGCCGCTCTCATGAAGGCTTGCGACGTTGCAGTCAACCGCACGCTCGGAAAGCCGGGGTTCTTCGCGGGGAAAATCGTGTTCTCCTACTCGCGCAACGGCGGCAAAAATACGGACATCTGCATGTCGGACATGGTCTTCAAGCACGTCAGAATGCTCACAAACGACAAGTCCGACTCGCTCCTGCCGCACTTCTCGCCCGACGGCCGCAAAGTGATGTACACGGGCTACTACCGCTCCGGATTCATGGACCTTTTCCAAATCGACCTCGCGGCGAATTCGCGCAAGCCGTTCGCGTCGTACAAGGGCAGCAACACGGGCGGAGACTTCTCTCCCGACGGCAAAAAAGTCGCGATGATTCTCACCGCCACGGGCAACGCGGAAATCTGGACGGCGAACGCAAACGGCACGGGCTTCCGCCGCCTCACGAAAACTCCCGCGACGGAATCGACGGCGAGCTTTTCGCCCGACGGCTCGAAAATCCTCTTCGCCGCCGACAACCGCGGCTCGCCGCAAATCTACACAATGCCCGCAAACGGAGGGCGTCCGAGCGTGGTTCGCACAAACATAAGCCGCTACTGCTCGGAACCCGCGTGGAATCCGAAAGACCCCAATAAAATCGTGTTCACGCTGGCGCAGGGGCGCGGATTTCAGGTGGCGGTCTACGATTTCTCCAAGCGCGTTTCGGAGGTCGTAAGCGCGGGCGAAAGCACGTCTACGCCGCGCTGGCTCAACGACGGCCGCCACATAATCTGCGCAAAGGCGCGCGGCAAAAACCGCCAGCTCTACATTATCGACACCGAAACAAAGAGGCAGGCGCCGCTCCACACGGCGTCGTTCGGCTCGGCGAAAGAGCCAGATTTCGTGTACAACCCCCGCTAATTTTCAGTCATGACAATCGCCACACTCGACCTCGAAGGGGTTTTGATTCCCGAAATCTGGATTGCGTTTGCGGAGGCGTCGGGCATTCCCGAACTCCGCCTCACCACGCGCGACGAGCCCGACTACGACAAACTCATGAAGTACCGTCTGGACATTCTCGCAAAACGCGGAATAAAACTCGGCGACATCTCCGAAATAATCGCGACCCTCGAACCCCTCGACGGCGCGCGCGAATTCATGCAGTGGCTGCGCTCGCGCACAAGGGTGGTAATTCTCTCCGACACTTTCGAGCAGTTTGCCGCGCCCCTCATGGCAAAGCTCGACTACCCGTCGCTGTTCTGCCACGAGCTTGTTATCGCCCCCGACGGCACTGTCGCAGACTACAAACTCAGAATGGCGGACCAGAAGCGCAGGGCGGTCGAGGCGTTCAAATCGCTCAACTTCAAGGTGGTCTCCACGGGCGATTCGTACAACGACCTCTCGATGCTCCGCGCCGCCGACCGCGCGGTTCTCTACCGCCCGACCGAAAAGTTCGCGGCGGAAAATTCCGACCTGCCCGTCGCCCGCGACTACGACTCGCTCAAAGCGGCGTTCGCAAAATTTCTGGACGAATAAACACGGATAATTTTTAATAGAAAAGGCTACATTATGGCAACAAAGAAAAATATCGGCCGCTACGCCGCGCGCGGAGTTTCGGCGGGCAAGGAGGAAGTCCACGCGGCAGTGGACAAGCTCGACCAGGGCGTTTTCAAGGGCGCGTTCTGCAAAATCACGGAGGACTTTCTGACGGGTTCGAAAGCCAAGTGCAACGTCATACACTCCGACGGCAGCGGCACGAAGTCAATCATAGCGTACCTCCAATACAGGGAAACGGGCGACGCATCGGTGTTCAGGGGAATCTCGCAGGATTCCATCGTGATGAACATAGACGACCTTCTCTGCATCGGCGCGGTCGAGCGCATTCTGCTTTCCAACACCGTAAACCGCAACGCCAAGAATTTTTCGGGCAAGGCTCTTGCGGAGCTTATTTTGGGCTCGGAGGACTTCCTCGCAAAACTCAGAAAACTCGGCGTTAAAATCTATTCGGGCGGCGGCGAAACGGCGGACGTGGGCGACCTCACGGGCGCGGTCGTCGTGGACAGCTGCGCGGTCGCGGTAATGAAGCGCGACAACGTGATTACGGGCGCGGACATCAAGCCGAACCTCGCGATTGTCGGGCTTTCGTCGGCGGGTCGGGCAACCTACGAAGACTTCGAAAACAGCGGCATAGGTTCGAACGGGCTTACGAGCGCGCGCCACGACATGCTCTGCCCCTACTACCGCGAAAAATACCCCGAAACCTACGACCCCAATACCGACAAAAACCTCGTCTACTGCGGGCCGCACAGGCTTGAAGACAGGCTCGAAGGCTCCGACATGACCGTCGGACAGGCTCTGCTTTCCCCCACGCGCACCTACGCGCCCGTCGTGATGAAAATCATGAAAAAGTATCCGAATTTGATAAAGGGGCTTGTCCACTGCTCCGGCGGCGGACAGACGAAATGCCTGCGCTTCGGAAAGGGCGTCCACTTTGTGAAAGACAACCTTCTGCCCGTCCCGCCGATTTTCAGGGCAATCCAAAAGGCGAGCGGCACGACCGACCGCGAAATGTTCGAAGTGTACAACATGGGGCACCGCATGGAGGTATACTGCAAAAAGTCGGACGCAAAGAAGGTCGTGGAAATTGCGGAGTCTTTCGGAATCGCCGCGCAGGTCGTGGGCTACACCGAAAAATCAACGCGCCCCGACGGCAAAAACCATGTAAGCATTAAATACGGTTCGAAGAAAATCGAATACGGACCGAGAGATTAAACGGAGTTTTCGAAATGTTGAAGGCAGGTATTGTGGGTTTGCCGAACGTCGGCAAAAGTACGCTGTTTAACGCGCTCACGCGCTCGCGCAAGGCGGAGGCGGCAAACTATCCGTTCTGCACGATTGAGCCGAACGTGGGAGTTGTGGAAGTTCCCGACGACAGGCTTGCGCCGCTTGCGGTCATCGCAAAGACGAACGTGATAATTCCGGCGGCTGTCGAGTTTGTGGACATCGCCGGTCTCGTCGCGGGGGCGAGCAAGGGCGAGGGGCTGGGCAACAAGTTCCTTGCGAACATACGCGAGGTGGACGCAATCGTGCAGGTCGTGCGCTGTTTCGACGACGACGACATTCTCCACAGCATGGGAAGCGTAGACCCGATTCGCGACATCGAAGTCATCTCCACCGAACTCATTTTGAGCGACCTCCAAAGCTGCGAAAAACAGCTCGACTCCAACGCCCGCAAGGCGAAAGGCATGGACAAAGAGGCAATCAAGAACGTCGAAATGCTCAAACGGCTCATCGGGCACCTCAACGCTGGAAAGCCCGCGTTCACCCTGCCCGACGTTTCGGAGGAGGACGCCGCGCGGATAAAGTCGTTCTTCCTGCTGACGTCGAAGCCCGTAATCTACGCGTGCAACGTCGGCGAGGGAGACCTCGGCGGAGACTCGAACGAATACGTCAAACGGGTTCGCGAGTTCGCAAAAAACGAGCACAACGCGGGAACGTGCGTTATTTGCGCGCGCCTCGAAGAGGAGCTTTCCTCGCTTTCGCCGGAAGAGTCGGCGGAGTACCTGAAAGAGCTTGGCGTGGACGGCAGCGGCGTTTCCGAGCTTATCCGCGCCACATACGATTTGCTCGGCTTGGCGAGCTATTTCACCGCGGGCGAAAAGGAGGTTCGCGCGTGGACGTTCGTCAAGGGCATGACCGCCCCGCAGTGCGCGGGCGTAATCCACACCGATTTCGAGAAAGGTTTTATTAAAGCGGAGGTCGTTTCTTACGAAGATTTGATTGCCGCCGGCAGCGTCGCCCACGCGCGCGAAGCGGGCAAATACCGCTTGGAGGGCCGCGACTACGTCTTTCAGGACGGCGACGTCGCGCTCTTCCGCTTCAACGTTTAGCGAATGAGGCATAAAGTCTTCGACAAATTATACCGCTTTTTTTCGTCCCCCGAACTGACGATCGCCGTCATGCTCTACGGCGTCGCGCTGTCGCTTGCGGCGGTTTGCTTCGGGGCGGGCAACGGCGGCGGATTTTTCGAATGCTTTTTCTTTACGCTCGATTTCGGCGGAGTGAAAATTCCGCTCGCGGGCGGCTCTACGCTCGGGCTTGTCGCGCTTGCGAACATATTTTTAGGCGGACTGCGCTTTTTCAAATTCGGCGTGGCGGGCTTGGGGGCGTCGATTCTCCACATGGCGTTCGCGCTGCTGATAGTGTCGGCGGCGTTGCGGCACTTTGTCCGCGAGGAGGGCGCGATGACGCTTTCGGACACGCCGACGGATTCGGTCGCGCTGTCTTCGGGCGTCGAAAAAAAACTTCCGTTCGAGGTCTGGCTCGAAAATTCCGAAATGAAATTCCGCCGCGGCGGGAACGTGAAAACCGCGCCGTTCGGAGCGGGCAGACCCGCGTCGTTCGCGGGGTGGACTTTCTATAAAACGGCTTCGGGCGCGAC
>DHMA01000132.1:8925-14107 GCA_002405555.1 Opitutia bacterium UBA4654 | reverse complement strand
GCGGCTTCTGCCGTGGCTCGCAACGGGGGCTTCGTTTTTCGGAATGGCGGCGGTGCTGCTGCCGAAATTCGGAAGGAGGGGCGATGGCGGGCGTTAAGTCGGCACTGTGCTCGGCGGCGGCAGTGGTTCTCGGCGCGTGCGCTCCGTACGCGGCGTCGCGCTTGGGATTTTCGGGCTTGCCGTTTGCCGCGCCGCGCGATTTTCTCGGCGGAAACTCGGAGTGGCTCTCCGGATTTTTCTCGGCGGCAAACCCGCTTTTTGCGGCGGTTCTTTTGTACGGATTTTCGCTTGCGGCGTTTCTCGTTTCGGGCGCGCGCGGCCGAACCCCGACAGCGGCGGCGCGGATTTTATCGGCGGCGGTCGCAGTGCACGCGGCGGGCGCGGGTGTTGCGGCGTTTTTGTGCGGCGGAATGCCGCCGCTCGACGCGCCCGAAATTGCTGTGTTCATGGGCATTGCGGCGGCAGTCTTGGGGCTTTTGCTGTACGCTAAAAACCGCGGCGCGGAATGCGTGGCGGCGGGGGCGTCGGCGGGGCTTCTTTCGCTGCTTGTGGCAAACGCCGACGGGGCGGTCGGCTCTGTCGCGGCGTCGTTCGATTCAAACCTTTTGTTTTGGACTTACTACGCGGCGGTCGTCGCGGGCTTCGGCGGAAGCTTCCTTTGCGGCTTTGCGGCGACATTCCGCATAGCGGCGAATCCGCTTTCGCGCGGGAACTTCGGAATCTCCACGGGCGATACGGCTAAAACGGCATACGGCTTGCAGTGCTTCTCGCTCTTTTTTCTGCTGGCGGGAACAATGCTCGGCGGAATCTGGTCGGACTGCGTTTGGGGCAGATTTTGGGCGTGGGATTCGCGCGAAATCGGGGTGTTTGCGGTGATTTTGTGGACGGCGGCGGCAACCCACGCAAGGCGGTTCAAACTTCTTTCCGACAGAGGCTATCTCGGCATGGCGGTCTTGGGGAACGCCCTATGCGCATGGGCGGTGTTCGGCATAGATTCCGCCGCCTCCCGTTCGGTCGGGGGAGGGCGGATAGGCCTGTATCTGTGGGCATTCGCGGGGCTTGAATTTGCCGCATGGCTTCTTACTTTCTATAAATACGCGGAAAAAAGTGGGGCGGGCGACAAAAAAAGCTTGAATTAAAAAAATAGGAGTCCATAACAAAAGACTTTCAAATACGGCGAGGTGTAGCTTAGCCTGGTAGAGCGCTACGTTCGGGACGTAGAGGCCGGTGGTTCGAATCCACTCACCTCGACCATTTGAAAGCCCGCAATTCTTCAAGAGTTGCGGGCTTTTTTTGTAGGCGTTTATCGGGAATTGCGGGTGGCTTGCTTGTGCGCAACGGTTGCTTTGAATGCGCATTACGCGCGTCTTGCGCTTGAAAAATTCCGCCCGCAAGCCGCCAGACTTCGGAATTCCGGTTTCGGAACGCGGGTTAAAGACCGAGTTTTTTTGCAACCGCCGCGGCTTTTGCCTCTATGTATTTGCGGGCGGTCTCGATTTCCGACTTCCGCGCCGCCATGTTCTCGTTTGCGATATGCGAGAGGTCGTCCAAATTATACAGGTACAGGTCGTCGAGTTCGCCGCACGAAATTTCGATATTCGGGGGCACGGAGAGGTCGATTAGGAACACCGGTTTGCCCCTGCGGGCGGACACCGCCGCCGCCGCGCGTTCCCTCGTTATCAGCGGGGTCGGCGAATAGCTTGCGGTTATTGCGATGTCGAACATCGGCAGGTTTTCAAGCGCGGTTTCGAGCGGCGACGCTTTCGCCCCGATTTGTTCCGCAAGGCGCAGGGCGTTTTCGAATTTCCTGCTGGCGACAGTCATGTTTGTCGCGCCCCTGACGAACAGCGCGTCCGCCACGAGTTTCCCCGCCTCGCCCGAACCCGCAAGCAGGATTTTCGCCTTTGAAACGTCGTCGAAAATTCTGCCCGCAAGTTCCGACGCCACCGAGCCGAGGCTGATTTTCCCGTGCCCGATGTCGGTGTTTGTCCTGACCCATTTTGCGCATTGGCACGCCTTTTGGAAGACCGTGTTGAGCACCGCGCCGCAGTGCCGCGCGGCGGACGCCTGCGCGTATGCCGCCTTGACTTGCCCGAAAATTTCGGTTTCCCCCGTCATCTGCGATTGCAGCCCCGACGCCACTTCGAAGATGTGCCCGATGGCGTCGCCGCCGCATTTTGTGTAAGAAAGTTTTTGGAATTTGCCGAAGTCGCGCCCTCTCGACGGCGTCTTTTCGAACGCTTTGAGCGCGTTTTCCGCGCCGCGTTCCGAGACAAAGTACAATTCGACCCTGTTGCATGTGCTTAGAATCAGCGCTTCGGAAACTCCGTCGGCGTCCAGCACCGTTTGTTCCGCCTCCGCCGCGCGTTCTTTGGGCACGCCGCAAGAGCCGACGGTTTCGGCGTCCGCGCACATATGCGAAATTCCCACGACGTACAGTTTGCCCATGGCGGTTTAGCCGAATTTCAAATTGCGCATCGCAGAGCAAAATTCGAGAAGCCCCGCGTTGACCGCGGGAAATTTCCCAAGCGACTCCTCCGCGGCGGCGACGCGTCTTGAAAATTCCTCCGCGCAGATTTCGGGAATGCCGAAGTCGCGCATAAGTTTTGCGATTTTTTCGGGCCGCTCGTTCGGCAGGTTTTTAGCCAAGCTTGCCGACTGTTCTACGGGCAGTTTTTCCAAAAGCGCGATGAGCGGGAAAGTCTGTTTGCCCGAAATCAAGTCTGTGCCGAGCGTTTTGCCCGCGTCGCTTTCCGACATGAACCAGTCGCAAATGTCGTCGTAAATCTGGTAGGCGATGCCGAGCTGTTTGCCCGCGTTTTCGGCGGCATCGCGCCAGCCGTCGGGCGGCGTTCCCGCCGTCGCGCCGAGGTTGCACGCAAGCTCGAAGAGCGCGGCGGTCTTCCCGTAGGCGACTTCGTAGTATTTTTCGCGCGAGACAATTTCGGCCCTGTCGGCGAGCGTCTGCTTGATTTCGCCCTCGCAGACCGTCCGCACGCAGTCGGCCGTTTTTTTGAGAACCGCCATGCTGTTTTCCTCGAACGCAAGCGACATCATGTGCGAAAATATTGCGTCGCCGAGAAGAATCGCGGTTTTCGCCCCGTATTTTTTGTAGGCGGTTTCGCTGTTGCGGCGCATGTCCGCCCTGTCGATGACGTCGTCGTGGATTAGCGTCGAGAGGTGCACAAGCTCCGCGATTGTCGCGCGGCGTACGAGCGACTTTTCGTCGGCGTCGGCGGGGGCGGAGGCGAACACGAGCATCGGGCGGATATATTTGCCGTTCGGCGAGATTGCCTCCCGCGCGGCGGCCCTCACCCCGTTTTCGAAAGTTTCGGCCTGATTCAACAGAAAGACCTTGAAGTCCTCCATTTTGGGCTTCAAGGTTTCGGCGATACCCCCGAAGGGGCTTTTCACACTGTCATGAAAATTATTCAACGTCATTCGATTCTTTCAAAAACATATTTTTTCGCAATTAAAAAATGAGGGGCGCAAAATTTTTTGGTCGGGCGCAAAAATATACTTGTCAGGGCGGCGGCAAAAGAGTTGATTTTTCGGTATATGGAAAAGCTCGCATTGATATCCGTAAGCGATAAAACAGGCATAGTCGAATTTGCGAAAGAATTGACGCGCCATCACGGCTACAAAATTCTTTCCACGGGCGGTACGGCGAAATTGCTCGCCGAAAAGGGAATCCCCGTAACGGAAGTAAGCGATTACACCGGTTTCCCCGAAATGATGGACGGCAGGGTCAAAACCCTCCACCCCAAAATCCACGGCGGTCTCCTCTGCCTGCGCTCGTCGGAAGAGCACATGAAACAGGCGGCGGAACACGGAATTTCCATGATAGACTTGGTCGTCGTCAACCTCTACCCCTTTGAGGCGACCGTCGCAAAGCCCGGCTGCACCATCGCCGACGCAATCGAAAATATCGACATCGGCGGGCCTTCCATGCTCCGCTCGGCGGCGAAAAACCACGCAAGCGTTACCGTCGTTTGCGACAACCGCGACTATCCCTCGGTAATCGAGGCAATGCGCAAGGGCGGCGAGGAATTGCAGAGCCTCCGCAGAAAGCTCGCCCTCAAAGTCTACCAGCGCACGAGCGCGTACGACGCCGCAATTTCGAACTACCTCAACAAAAAGTTCAACGGCGAAGACGCCCTCCCCGAAACGCTCAACGTGGGTCTGCCGCTCGTCCAGAAAATGCGCTACGGCGAAAATCCGCACCAGCAGGCGGCTCTTTACGGAGACTTCGGCAAGTTTTTCCGCCAGCTCCACGGCAAGGAACTTTCCTACAACAACATCATCGACATCAGCGCGGCGGCGACGCTCATCGCGGAGTTCGATAAGCCGACCCTCGCGATTCTCAAACACACCAACCCCTGCGGCGTGGCTTCGTGCGACAACTTGGTCGACGCGTGGAATCAGGCTTTCGAAACCGACAAACAGGCTCCGTTCGGCGGCATAATCGTCGTGAACAGAAAGATGGAGGCCGACTTGGCGCAAATCATCTCCGGCATTTTCTCGGAAGTGATTATCGCCCCCGACTTCTCCGACGAGGCTCTCGAAATCCTCACAAAGAAAAAGAACCTCCGCGTGATGATTTCCACATTCAAAAAGGCGGAAGGCCTGCAACTCAAAAGCGTCGTGGGCGGGGTTCTCGCGCAGGACGCCGACGCAATCGAAGAGCTTAAAGAAAACATGCAGGTTGTCTCCAAACGCCAGCCCACCGACGAGGAATGGCGCGCAATGCTCTTCGGCTGGAAAGTCGTAAAGCACGTCAAGAGCAACGCAATCGTCTACGCGGGTTGCGAGCGCACGCTCGGAATCGGCGCGGGGCAGATGTCGCGCGTTGACAGCTCGCAAATCGCGGTATGGAAAGCGGAACAGGCCAAGCTTTCGCTCAAAGGCAGCGTTGTGGCTTCCGACGCGTTCTTCCCCTTCGCCGACGGCCTCATTGCCGCGGCAAACGCAGGCGCGACCGCGGCAATCCAGCCGGGCGGTTCTGTTCGCGACGCCGAAGTCATCGCCGCCGCAGACGAAAACAACATGGCGATGGTCTTCACGAAAGTCCGCCATTTCCGACACTAATATACGATGGGTTTCGATATCTTCACGCTCAAAGGCAAAACGGCGCTCGCGTTTATCGCGGCGGCATTCGCCGTGCTGTACATTCTTGCGGCGG
>DHMA01000132.1:2709-8876 GCA_002405555.1 Opitutia bacterium UBA4654 | reverse complement strand
GTTGCGACTTCGGCAAAAGCGAAGTCGTTAAGGAGACTTCCGAAACCCATTTCGTTCGCGGTCAGGACGAACTCCGCAGGGGGAACGTCAAGGAGGCGATGAGCGCGTTCCTGAAAGTCGTGGAAAAACGCAAGGACGCGCCCGAATCGCATTTCGAATTGGGTCGGATATACCTCGACAATATGAACGACCCGATTCAGGCGATTTACCATTTCAGAAAATTTCTCGAACTAAAACCGAACTCGCAGGTGTCGCCCATGGTGCGGCAGATGATTGAAACCGCGCAGAAAAAATTCGCGGCGTCCCTGCCCGAAAGCCCGTTCGAGAACAACGTGCGGCGGCTCGAATTGGAGGAGCTTCTCCAAAAAGTCCAGAAGGAGAACCTCGAACTCAAACAGCGTCTCGACGCCGCCGCAACTACGATAGAGTCGCTAAAAGCTTCGCAAAAGGTGAGCGTGGCGTCGGCGAGAGGCTCGCGCGAGGCGGCTTCGTCGGAGCGCAGACAGCAGCAAACCCAACGCGCGGGCGCGGCGCAGACGGCGCAAGCCCAACAGCAGACGGTCGAGGTAAGGCGCGACACGCCGTCGTCATATACGGTAATGCCCGGGGATACGCTTTCGAACGTAAGCAGAAAAGTCTACGGAACAAAGAACAGGTGGCGCGAGATTTTCAACGCGAATCGCGACAGAATGGCAACGCCCGAATCTCTAAAGCCAGGGCAGGTGTTGCGAATCCCAAGGTAGGCGCGTGAAAGCACCGTTGATGCGGCGTTTCGCGAGTGTCTCAGACTGCTCGCGTACGATTAGTACGCCACGCACCCTGAGCCACTCGCAAAGCCACCGCCTGAACGGTACTTTGACGCGCCTAAAATTACAGTGCTATCGCACGAAGTTTTTTAAAGTGCGTTGGGATAAAAGTTGGGTAGGGCGTTTCGCAAGCTACTGTTGCGTTGGGAAATCCAAGTACGCCACGCACCCTGAGCCACTCGCAAAGCCACTCTTATAGGGGCACTTTGTTAGAGCGCACGGCGCAGAAGATTTTTAAAGTGCGCTGGGATAAAAGTTGGGTAGGGCGTTTCGCAAGCTACCGTGGCGTTGGGAAATCCGCGTACGCCACGCGCCCTGTGCGCACAGGAAAGCCACCCTTATGAAAGCACTTTGACGCGCCTAAATAATCAGCGCGGAGCGCGGAAGATTTTAGATTGCGTTGGGAAAAAAGTGGAGCAGGGCGTTTGTGTAGCCGACTTTTGTTTGCGGATAGCCGCGTACGCTACGCGCCCTGTGTCGCGCGTAAAGCCGCCCTTATACTGGCACTCTAACGCGCCTAAATAGTGAGCGCACGGCGCGGAAGATTTTTAGAGTGCTTTGGGATAAAAGCGGAGTAGGGCGTTTGTGTAGCCGACTTTTGTTTGCGGATTGCCGTTTTCCCTTTTTTATCCGCGCAAAGCGCGTCTATTTTAATTTGTTTCTTACAAAATAGAGAATATCCCAGCGCAAGTAATTGGCGAAGCCAATACGAACTGATACAAAAAAGGCGCGGTTATAGCCGCGCCGAATAATCACTGTAAGGAGCGAAGCTCCGTAGGGTGGCGCGACTCGCGCCTAGAAGCCGATGGAGGCTTTTGTGCCGAACCAAACTCTGCTTGCAGTGGATTCAAGTTCGGTGTAGTCGTTGTTGTATGCGTAGCGAACACCGACGGAGAGCGTGCAGTATTCGTTGATGGCAACGACAGCGTCCGCGGAAGCCGCAAAGTAGCTGTATCCGCCGCTTGTAGCGGTCGTCGTCCAGCCGTAGACGGCAGCGAGGTCGATTGTGCCCCAGTTTCTGTCGGCAATCCACTTTGTGACGGGAGCCGAGTAAGTCGCGCCGGCTTCGAGCGTGTAGACGCCGAGAGTGAAGTCGTAGTAGGCGGCGGCGGTCGGGCTTACGTTGAAGTCGCCGAGGAAATCGACAGTGTCGTAGGAAACCGCGAATTTCATTTCGTGCGAGTTCGGGTCGACAGCGTTGTCCGTGTAGGTGTATGCCGTGTAGCCGAGGTCGAACGTGAAGTTCTTGATTTCGTATGTGATGCCGGCATAGAAGTCAATCTCGTCGGAAACGCCAGCCTTGGTGGGGGTGTTGGCCCAAACGCCGGCATATGCCGCGAAGCCGTGGCTGAGGTCGTACGCCGCGTCGATTTGCGGATTGAGGGAAGCGCCCGCGAGAGCCTTGCCGCGGAAGACGTATTCCGATTCAAATCCGAGCGTGAGCGACGCCGAGAATTTGTCGAGAACCTTCGCGCAGACTTCTTCGTCGGCGAGAGTGTTGATTGCTTTCGCTTCGGGCTGAGCCGCGGGAGCGGTAGCTGCAGGAGCGGCAGCGGGAGCCGCGGGGGCTGCTACAACCGTAGCTTCCGCCGCGTAGGACGCGCATGCGCATGCGCATGCGATTAACGATGATATTGCTGTGATTGTTTTTTTCATGATGTTTGTAGTTTGAAAACGGGTAATAATTATTATTTTCTTACGTCTTGCAACAAAAAAATGCAAACGCATTTGCGTTTGCATTTTTGGGGAAAGGGCGATTCCGCCGGAGCTTGTCCGACGGAATCGCATGGTGGTTATTCGTTCGAGAAAATTTGGAATCCGTGGTAGGCTTCCATACCGTGTTCGCCTACGTCCAGACCTCTGAGTTCTTCGGAGTGTTCCACTCTCAGGCCGATTATCTTCTTCAAGATGTAGAAGATGATTCCGCTGCTTGCGATTGCCGCAACCGCCACCGCGACTATGCCGATGATTTGCGGGACAAGCTCGTGGTCGGGCGAGAAGATGCCGACCGCCAGCGTTCCCCACACGCCGCATACCAAGTGTACGGAGAGCGCGCCGACGGGGTCGTCGATGTGGAGCTTGTCGAAGAAGTAGACCGCGAATACAACCACGACACCCGAAATTGCTCCGATTACGCAGGAGGCTGTAATCGAAACACAGTCCGCCGAAGCCGTGATGCCTACGAGACCCGCCAAGCAACCGTTGAGAATCATGGAGAGGTCGGGCTTCTTTTGTACGAACCACGAGGTGAACATAGCCGCCATCAAGCCCGCGGAAGCGGAGAGGGCTGTCGTCGTAAAGACGTATGCGACCATTGTGGTGTCGGCCGAGAATACCGACGCGCCGTTGAATCCGAACCAGCCGAACCACAGGAGGAACACGCCGAGTGTTGCGAACCCGAGGTTGCTGCCGGGGATTGCGTGCGTTCTGCCGTTTACATACTTTCCGATGCGTGGGCCAACCATAATCGCGCCCACAAGAGCCGCCCAGCCGCCGACCGAGTGCACGAATGTCGAACCCGCGAGGTCGTAGAATCCGAGGTCTTTGAGCCAGCCGCCGCCCCAGCCCCACGAGCCGATGAGCGTGTAGCCGAATGTGGCGTAGAGGATTGCAAAGATAATGTAGGCGTTAAACTTGATTCGTTCCGCAACCGCGCCCGAGACGATTGTCACGGCAGTCGCGGCGAACATGCCCTGAAAGATGAAGTCGGTCCAGTAGGAATAGAGACCTCCGTTGTAGTCTATCGCCGCGCCTTCGGGGGCGGCGACTCCGAGACCTCCGAATCCGAGGAACTTGCCCAAAATCCAGGATTCGCCGGGGTACATCAGGTTGAAGCCGATTACGACGTACGTCAGAAGACCGATTGCAACCGTGATTATGTTCTTTGTTAGAATATTCACGCTGTTCTTTGCTCGGCACAAGCCCGTTTCGACAAGCGCGAACCCGGGGTGCATCGAGAAAACGAGAATCGCTCCCAAGAGAATCCAGAGATTGTTTACTGTGAACATTTCGGCGGACACCTTTGCGGGAGCCGCCGCCGCCGCTTCCTCTGCCCGCGCCGCGAGGCATGCGAGCATGGAGAAGACGGTGGTAGCCGTTAAAATTTTCCTGTTCATGATAGTGTAAATATAGAGTGTTAGTTTTTTAGCCTATTGCTTCGGGACCCGTTTCGCGCGTGCGAACGCGTATGCATTGCTGCATGTCGAGAATGAAGATTTTTCCGTCGCCGATGTGGTCGGTCTGCGCTCCTTTTATGATGGACTCGACCGTGATGTCGACAAACTCGTCGTTGACGCCGATTTCCAAGCGAACTTTTTTGAGCAGGTTCACTTCTATTTCGTTGCCGCGATAGTTTTCGCTGTATCCTCTTTGCCTTCCGCAACCGAGGGCGTTTGTCACTGACAGCCTGTAAATTTGGTTCTTGAAGAGTTCCTTCTTCACTTCGCCTAATTGTTCGGGCTTGATGTATGCTATTATGAGTTTCATTGGAGTATCTTTGTTGAGATGCTTTTTCTCATTAAGCAGACCGCGTGCCAGTTTTTGTCGGGTTTTGTAAGTTGCTTGAATTCAATGTGAGGGCGTTTGGGGCGGGTTTTGCGCCAAAAATGTCGCTACCATTTTGTAGCGGTTTCAAAAGTGTCGCTACAAAATTGTCGCAATCGGCGGGCGGACTTCGGGAGAGTTCCGGCGCGGCGTTGCCGAATGTCTGCGAATTTTCTTGCGGTTTTGCTCCGAAAATGCGAAATCTTCGGGCGTAATACAGCCATGAAAAATACTACAAAATTGCCGACAGTACAAAAACGCAGAACCGACAAGTTTTTCGTGTTCGTCTACACTCTCGTCGCGCTGATGTTCGCCGCACAGATTGCGATTGTTGTTTGGGGCTATATTTTGTGGGGGAGGGACGATGTTTCAGGATAATCCCGTATTTTCGCTGCTTTCGCTCGGCGTCGCGGCGTGGCTTTTCTCCATGTGGACGGGCGATTTGCGCCACTTCCGCAAAACGGGCGAATTGCGCAGGGGGGCGTTCGAGGGCGCGACTCCCGCGCCGTTCGGCTTGGTCGCAGTGGGGGTCGTTGCCGCGCTTGCGTTGCTTGCGGTAAACACTTGCGCCGAGCTTGCGGCGGGGGTCGAGGCAGACCAGACGAAAGTCGCGCCGTGGGCGTTGCTTTCGTGGGTAGGGGCGGCGTTTGTGGAGGAGCTTATTTTCCGCGGATATTTGGTCGTGAAGAACCGCGGTCGGGCGGCGCTGGTCGGCAGTATTTTTCTGTTCTCGTTTCTTTTCGCGGCGGGACACCCGTTCCTTTGGGACTACACAGTTCCCGAAGGCGCGTCGGTCTTCGGCGGAACGTGGACTTTCGATTTTTCCGCGCAGCCGCTTATCAATACGCTTGCGGTTTTCGAGTGCTCGCTTCTGTTCTACGCGCTGAGGTTTGTGCCGCAGAACAAAACGCGCTCGCTTCTACCGTGCGTGTGCGCCCACGCGGCGTACAACTGCGGTGTTTTTGCCGTTAAAGTGTGCGGGGGATTCGTCGAATGGTAGAGTTCCCCGAAGGGAAAAAGCTGCTGTTTTTGGCTCCGATGGCGGGCTTTTCCAACGAGCCTTGCAGGTGCATTTGCCGCGAGTACGGCGCGGACGTTTCCGTCAGCGAATTCGTGTACAGCAGGGCGGTTTTGAGCGGCGCGGCGCGGGTTTTCGAAAAGCTTTCGTTTACGGAGGGCGGGCGTCCGTTCGGGGTGCAGATTTTCGGCTCGGACCCAAAGGAGGTCGCCGACGCGGCGTCGCTTGTGGAGGAGAGGGTTGCGCCCGACTTTATCGACATAAACTTCGGCTGTCCCGCGCCGAACGCAACTTCGGCCGGGGCTGGGGCGGCTTTGCTGAAAAATCCCGAACTCATGCGCAAGATTGTTGCGGCGGTGGCGGGGGCGTTGAAGCGCATTCCGGTATCGGCAAAAATGCGCACGGGCTGGGATAGCTCTTCCATTATAGTGCCCGACGCCGCCCGCGCCCTCGCCGACGCGGGCGCGAGCTTCATAACCCTCCACGGACGCACGAAAGCCCGCGGCTACGAGGGCGACGCCGACTGGGACTTGATTGAAAAAACCGCGCAGTCGCTCTCAGTGCCGCTAATAGGCAACGGCTCGGTCGAAAAGCTCGAGACCGCGCGTTTGCGCAATTCCGCGTGTGCGGGCTTCATGGTGGGGCGCGCGGCGCTGGGGAATCCGTGGGTCTTCGGGGAAATCCGCGCAAAAATGGACGGAACGGAATTCGTTCCGCCGACCCCCTCCGACCGCGCAAAGCTCGCCCTCCGCTACGCCGAGCTTGTCTCCGACGGCTCGTATTCGGGCATAGACGCGGGC
>DHMA01000132.1:0-2653 GCA_002405555.1 Opitutia bacterium UBA4654 | reverse complement strand
GACGCGGGCAACCTGACGTTCGCAAAAGTGCAGATAATGCGCTTTTTGAAGGGCGCGGAGGGATTTAAAAGGTTGCGCGTCGGGCTTAAAAGCATAAATACTTTGGAGCAATTAAAGGAAATGCTATGCGACTACGTCTGATTTTTTCCGCAACGTTTTTTTGCGCGTCCGCGCTTTGCGCCGAGACCGCCGCCGACTACTTTGCAAACGGCATGAAATTCTTTCTGCGCGGCGACTTCCCCGCCGCCCGCGAGATGTTCGCGCTGTCGAAGTCGGACTCCGGCGACTACGGCGCGCTTTCAAAATTCTACCTTGCGTCAATCGCGGCGAACGCGGGCGAGGACGCCGCGTACGTGCTTTTCGAGGAGTCGCTGAAAAACCCGCCGAAAGACTCTCTAAACAAAGTCGCCGCGCAGTACGCAAAGTTCGCTTCGGCAAACGGCGAATACGGACGGCTTGCCCGCGCCCTCGCGCCGCTTGCTGAGTCGGACGCGGCGGATTCGCTCACAAAGTGGCACTACGCCGACGCGCTGTTCAATTCGGGCGAAGCGAAAAAAGCGGAGTCGCTGTGGGGGGGCTTGCTTGAAAAGTATTTCGAATCGGCCGATTCCGTGGGCGCGGACGTTTTTGCGCAGTCGTACTTCGACGGCGAAAAATTCGCCCGCAGCTTCGACATCTCGCGGCTGTCGGCATCGACCCCCGCGGCGCGCGCGCGTATCGAAATCATGGAGGGCAAAAAGACAACGCAGCCGCAGGACAAAATAAGCGCGTTGGCGCAAATCGCGCTTGCGGAGTCGGGGGCGGCTGTGGACGAAAAGCTCCTTGCAGAAACCGTCTACAAGTTCAGGGACGCCCCCTACGCGTGGCGCGGCTCTCTTGTTCTTGCGCGGATTGCCATTGAAAACAAAGACTACAAACAGGCTTACGTCTACGCGCACGACGCCGAACGCCTTGCGCCGCCCGACTTCGACGCGCCGCTTTTCATAACCCTCGGCGACGCCGCGCGGCTCGTGAAAAAATACGACGAAGCCCGCTATTATTACCAAAAGGTTTTCATGAAGCGCAAACTGCGCGGCGAGCCGCTCGCCGAGTCGCTTTACAAGAACGGGCTTTGCTGGTTCGAGCAGGGCGACTGGGGCAAGGCGCACGCGTATTTCGAGCGCGTGTACATCGGCTTTTTCAACTTCGAATACTGGGGCAGCCGCTCGTATTACTACGGGGCGCGCGCGCTGTATTCGCTCGGCTTGCGGCGCGACGCCAACGCGGTGCTCATAGAATATTTCCGCCGCGCAAAAGACAAAGATTCCGAAATCTACAAAGAGGCGAAAAAGTTTTACGACGCAATTTAGGCGTTCCCGCCGCGCTTTGTACCCCGCCGCAACTTCGCGCCCCCGTTGCCGCTACGCCGCGCTCCGCGTCCGGTTGCAAACCGCCGCCGCAACTTCGATTTAGTTGCGCCCGCTTTTCTCGCGCCTCAATTCCGCCCGTGTCGCCGCCGCGCCGCGCCGATTGCGGTTTATTCCGCAGGCGGAAGCGCGGTTTTGCGATTTGCAAAAATGTCGGAAATATTGTGAATTTTTGTTCTTGAAATGCCGATATTTTGCGCTTAATTGTTATAATATGAACATCAAACGGCGCAAATTCTTGGGGAGCGCGGCATTTCTGGCGGGAGGTCTTGTTTCGCCGAAAGCGTTTGCCGCGGGGGACAATTCGGAAAGCGTAAAATTTTCCGTCTTTGCCGACATGCATTTTAGGGTGGGGAACTACAACTGGACGGTCGAGCGCATGGCGCAGATTCTCGAACGCGCCCGCAAAAACGGGGTCGATTTCATAATCCACTGCGGCGACTTCTGCCACGACGTAAGAACCGCCGGCCCCGTGCTCGACCAATTCAACAACTTCGAGCTTCCCCACTACCACACAATGGGCAACCACGACTTCGAGGGCACAAAGACGCTCGAAGAAGTCGCCGCCGCCTACCAAATGAAGGACGGCAATTTCTACTCTTTCGACAGGGGCGTATTCAGATTCATTGTCCTCGATACAAACTACTTCCACCGCCCCGACGGCAGCCTCATGCACTACGCGTCGTCTACCGCGTACGAGAAGTGCCACCAGAAAGAGGCAATTCTTCCGCCCGAACAGATTGCGTTTTTGCGCGAAAAGCTCTCGACGGCAAAAGGCCCGTGCGCGGTATTCACGCACCACGGCTTCAAGTACACAACTGGCATTACGAACGTCGCCGAGGCGAAGAACGCCGTGTTCGATTCGCAAAAATATCCCGTAATCTGGATTAACGGGCACCACCACCGCAACAGCCTAAAACTCGAAAGGCAGGTCGCGTTCTTCAACCTCAACAGCACCACGGGCGACTGGGTCGGAAAGCCGCACCGCGCGTATCCCGACGAAATGATGAAAAAATGCAATGTCTCCAAGCACGAGCTTCTTTTCGACACTCCCGTACACGCAATAATTACCATGACAAAAGACGGCGAAATAGACATCGACGGCATGAAGGGCGGAATGTTCATGGGCATTGCACTGTGCCCAAAATTAGGACAGTAAGCTAAGGGAGTAAATCGAGTTGGTTGACGTTATTGTTGATTGATTTTATGGATTCAAGTTTATTCTCATTCATATCGCCCCCATGGGG
>DHMA01000042.1 GCA_002405555.1 Opitutia bacterium UBA4654 | reverse complement strand
ACCTATTTTTGGGCACAGCACAGGCTGTCCGTGTGAATCGTGGAATTTCGGGAGATGTTGTCGCGACAAAACGCCGTCAACGTGCTTTTCTGCGTGTTTGGTATGCGCTTTAAAAAGACGCGGCGGGACTCGCGGGAAATCGCGCCGATAATGGCGATTTTGCCCGCAAGACTGCGCCCTTGCCGCGCAACCTTGCGCCCGCCCTCACCGCTGGATAAATAGCACTCGTCAACCTCAACAGTGCCTTTAATTTTCGGCTTGTAGACGCGGGAACAGAAAATCGCCTTGCGAAGCTAGCGATAAAAGAGCTGGGCTGTGGAGCGATTGACGGCAACTTCGCGGGCGGCGCGTCGGGCACTAGTGCCCGAATTGAACGCATGTAAAAGCAATTTCTGCTTCATGCGCGACAACTTGCATCTGTAAACGATATTCTTCATGCCCCCGAAAAAGCACAAATTGGGAACAAAATCAAATAAAAGTCCTTGACAAGTTGTAAAAAAGGGCATTGTTAATACCACACAATCACTGCTTAGAGTCTTTCCGTTGTAAATCTAATCTATGCCAGTCCCCAAAAAAAAGCAAAACGCAAACGCCTACACGCGCCGCATGAGGGGAGACTGCGTTTTTTCAGCGGCGTTTTTTGCGCGGAGCGTTCTTTGCCGAACTTTGCGGATTCTTTTTGACGCCGCCGCCCTCCAAAAGTTTTTTCAAATCGGCAAGAGACTTCGCGCTCGCGGGCTTTCCGCCAATCACGGGACGGCGCGGCGCGGGCGCGGCAAAGGGCTTTACATGCAAACGTCCGCCGCAGTTTTTTCCGAAGTCGGCGCGTTTGGGATTCGGCGCGGCGGAAGCGTCGGCGGGAGTTTTGCGCGGAACGGCGGAATCGGCTCGCGCAGCGTCTTCGCCGTGTTTCGCGTTTCCGCCGCATTCCGAAGCGTTTTTTGCGGACGCGCGGGCGCGTTTCTTTTTGAGCCGCTTTGAAATCAGCGGCGATTTTCCGAAAGCCGATTCTATGTCAACGGCAAGCTCGTCGAGCTTCGAAAACGGGTTTGTCTTGCGCCATTCGAGCGATGCCGCCGCGTTGTTCGACTTCGCCGCGCGGACTACCGCCCTGTCGGAAATTTCCGCGCGTTCGAAAAACGATTCGGGCGTGAGCGACATCGCGCCGAAGCTCGACGCCGTGAGCCTCAAAAGGTTGTCGCGCGTGATTACAAGCAAATCCTGCGGGCGTTTAGACTCGGCGCAAAACTGCTCTATGAACTCGTCGGCTGTCATCACCGACGGCGTGTATACTTCCGAAAACGTCGTAGCCGCGCCGCGCCTTACGACCGAAATATCCGCGCCCGCGCCGTCGTAGACTATTGTGATTCTCGCGCCGTCGTAGTCGTGGAGCGCGGCGAGCATTGCGGAAAGCTCCGCCTGCGCCTCCTCGGCGCGGTTTTCGGCAAGCTCGCGGGCGAGGCGCGGGTGCGCATGGATTGCGTTCCAACCGTCAACGAGTATGTGTTTGAAACATTCCACGATTCGCTTATCGGAAAAATCCGGCTCCCGCTATTTGCGTTTTTTGCCGCCGTTTTCGAAAACCTCCGCGTCGATGGACTCCGCCTCGGAAGACTTCGCCGAAAGCACGCGGTACAGGCACCACGAAAACAAAACGGTAATCGAAAGCGTCGAAACGCCGAAAGTTATCCAGCCGCCGAAAGTCATTTTCCGTCTTCCTTTCCGAAGTTTTTATACCGCCGCGACGCCGAGAAAATCAGCGCAAAGAACAGGTAGAGCGCGGCGATTATCGCGATGCAAATGCAGGCTGTCGGATTCGGCGGGATGTCCGCCGTGCCGATAAGGTCGGTAATGTAGGGCGAGAGATTTCCGCCGCCCATCACGCCGAAAACGTCCTTTGCCACCCACATTGCGAACACCGCAAGCAGCAGCGCGGGCGTGATGTATTTCAGCACGAAACCGTAGAACGGCGGCAGTTTCAAAAGCGAGCCTTCGTTCGCGAGCGCAACGCCCCTCTTCACGCCGAATATCCACGCGAACGCGATTGTCTGAACCATCGCGAAAATGTAGATTGTGACCTGCCCTATCCAGAAGTCGAAAGTGTCCATCGCCTTCAAATCCTTCGAGAAATAGACCACAAAGCCCGTGATGAAAAACGTCAGAAGCCCCAGCAGCAGCGTCGAGAATTTGCGCCCAAGGCGCGTCGCCTCCTCGATGAACGCAACCCCCGGCTGGAGCATGGAAAGCGAGCTTGTGACCGCCGCCAAAAACAGCAGGAAGAAAAACAGGAAGCCGAAGAAATTGCCGAACGGCAGCGATACGAAAAACAGCGGAAGCACCTTGAAGCCCAAATCGAAAAGCGACAGTCCCGCGCCTATCGCGCCCGACACGCCGAAAAACGCCACAGCCGCTGGCACGGTTATCATTCCGCCGAGACAGATTTCGCAGAACTCGTTTGCGCTGCACGAAGTCAAGGCGCTTAGAACGATGTCGTCCTTGCGTTTGAGGTAGCTTGCGTAGGTCATAATCGCGCCGAAGCCCACGGTCAGGCTGAAAAACACCTGACCCGCCGCGGCAATCCATATCGACGGATTCGAAAGCTGCCTGAAAACCGAAATGCGCGTAATGCGCTCTTTCGGCGCGGCGGCGGAAGCGGACTCCGCCGACTTCAACCGCGCGGTTTCCGCGTCTATTTCGCGGTCGCCCACAAGCTGGCGAACCTCGACCCACTTGCCGCCGTCCTCGCGTTCGAGCACCACTTTCACGGGGTTCCACATAAAGCCCATGCCCTGATTTATCGAGCGTTCGGGGTGGTCGGGCGAGACGTCGGTAAGGGTCATCATTCGCACTACAATGATTATCCCCAAGACAATCAGCGTGGGCATCGCGTATTTGCAGAACAGCTCGATTCCGCGCGACACTCCCCTGTAAATCAGCCAGAAATTCAGGCAGAACGAAACCGCCAAAAACACGAGAACCTTGTCCGAGCCGAACGCCAGCGCGCCGCCGTTTTCCGACGCGCCGATGAAGTTCGAAAAAAATCCGCCCGACTCCGCCAGCGTTTTGAACGACAAATTCCCGCCCAAAAAATTCGAGGCATAGCCCAAGCACCATGCCTCGATGTAAATATAATAGCAATAAATAAGAATTGTCATCATGGGGCTGCCCAGCCCGACATACGCCAACACGCGCTTTTTGGAAAACGCGCCCATGATTCCCGCGGGCGAATTGAAGCCGCGCGCGCCGCCGTACCTGCCGATGGTCCATTCCGTAATGGAAATCGGAAGCCCGACGAGAAAGAACGAAACGACGTACGCAATCATGAACGCCGCGCCGCCGTACATGGCAACCTGACCGGGAAATTTCAGAAAATTGCCCAGCCCCACCGCGCTTCCCGCGACGGCCAAAATCACGCCGAGGCGCGAGCTCCAATTTTCGCCCTTCATTCGGAATCCCCCGTAAGTTTGCCGTCGACGAGCCGCACAATGCGGTCGGCGATGTCGAGAATGCGGTTGTCGTGGGTGACAAGCACCACGGTTACCCCCAAATCCTTCGCCATTTTCCTTATGATTTCAACGACCTCGCGCCCGCTTTTTTGGTCGAGCGACGCCGTAGGCTCGTCCGCCAGAACAATCGCGGGTTTGCGGATAAGCGCGCGGGCGATTGCCACCCTCTGCCGCTGTCCGCCCGAAAGGTGCGCGGGCTTTTTGTGCGCCTGCGAGTCTATGCCGACGGTTTTGAGCGTTTCGAGGGCGCGGGCTTTCGCGGTTTCCGTATCGACGGTGTCGTCGAAAGCGAGGGGAAGCTCCACGTTTTGCAAAACGCTTATCGAATTGAGCAGGTGGTGGGTCTGGAAGATGAAGCCCAAGTCGCGCCTGATTTTCATGAGCGCCGACGCCGACGCGCCGTGGAGCTTGTGCGAGCCTACCGTGATTTCGCCCTCCTGCAATGTCAGCTGCGCTCCAATGAGTTTAAGCAGCGTCGATTTTCCCGAACCCGACGGCCCCATGATTATCACGATTTCGCCCGAATGGAAATCGACGTCGATGCCGTGCAAAACCTCTTTTATTCCGTCGCCCTCCCTGTACGAGTGGCGGAGGTTTCGCACGCTGATAATCGGGCGTTTGTCGTTTACCGTCGCAGTCATATAAATTGTTCCGATAAAATACCACTCGCCCGCAAATTGCGAGACATTTTTAACAAAACCACATAAACGCGCCCGACCTGCGTCAGGAAATTCCAATCTCCCCCCCCACAGCAATCCC
>DHMA01000115.1 GCA_002405555.1 Opitutia bacterium UBA4654 | reverse complement strand
CCGCGAGTTTCGAGATGATTCCCCGCAGCACAATCGCCCAGAAAATGGACGTCCTCAGCTCGCAGTCTAACCTCGCGGGCTACGTCTCGGTAATCAAGGCGGCGAACGCGCTCAAAAAAATCCTCCCGATGATGATGACTCCCGCGGGCACGATTTCCCCGCTCAAATTCTTCATAGTGGGCGTGGGCGTCGCGGGCTTGCAGGCAATCGCGACGGCAAAGCGTCTCGGCGCGAGGGTTGACGCGTTCGACACTCGCCCCGTCGTCGAAGAGCAGGTCAAGAGCCTCGGCGCAAAGTTCGTGAAAATCGACCTCGGCGAAACGGGGCAGACCGCGCAGGGCTACGCCAAGGAGCTTACGCCGGAGCAAATCGAGCTTCAACGCAAGGGCATGGCGAAAGTCTGCGCGCAGTCGGACGTAATCATTACAACCGCAAAACTTTTCGGCAGAAAGGCGCCGCGCATCATCACCGCGGAAATGGTGATGGGAATGAAAGCCGGCAGCGTAATCGTGGACATGGCGGTCGAAAGCGGCGGCAACGTCGAAGGCTCGAAGCCCGACGAAATAGTAATCACCCCCAACGGAGTGAGCATCATTGGCGACACCTGCCTCGAAGCCTCCGTGCCCGCAACCGCAAGCCAAATGTACAGCGCAAACGTCTTCAACTACATTTCGCACTTCTCGCCCGAAGGCTCTTTCGCGCCGAATTTCGACGACCCGATTATGAAGGCGTCGGTCGTGGCGCGCGACGGACAAATCACCGACGAACGCTTCAAATAAAAGGAATACAATGGAAATAATTCTGCTTCTGTTCATATTTACGCTCGCGGCGTTTTTGGGATTCGAACTTATCTCGAAAGTGCCCAGCCAGCTCCACACGCCGCTCATGAGCGGCTCGAACGCAATCAGCGGCATCACAATCGTGGGCGCGATGATTTCCACGGCGGGAACGGAGGGAAGCCTCGCGGCGACTATCCTCGGTCTCTTCGCGCTGGTGCTTGCGGCAATCAACGTGGTCGGCGGCTACATGGTCACCGACAGAATGCTTGCGATGTTCAAAAAGAAGGGCAAATAAGATGAATCCTGCTATCGTAAATTTCGTTTATATTCTTGCGTCGATTCTGTTCATTATCGGCATTAAAATGCTCGGCAAGGCGGAAACGGCGCGAAAGGGCAACCTGATTTCGGCGGTCGGCATGCTGGTGGCGGTCGTAATCACGCTTTTCGACAAAAAAATTCTCGACTGCAACGACCCGCTCTCGTGGAGTCTGCTCGCTGGCGGACTCGTGTTCGGCGGACTCGTCGGCGCGGTGATGGCAAAGCGCGTCAAGATGACCTCCATGCCCGAAATGGTCGCGCTTCTCAACGGCTTCGGAGGCCTCGCAAGCCTGCTCGTAGCCGCCGCGGAATACTACTTCGACATGGTTCAGGGCGACGCCCACATGCCCGACACGTTCTCGAAATTCGCAATCGCCGCGACAATCGCAATCGGCGGCATAACGTTCACGGGCTCGGTCTACGCGTGGGGCAAGCTTTCGGGCAAAATATCGGGCAAGGCAAAAACTTTCGCGGGGCAGAAGGCTCTCAACGCCGCCCTTGCGGCTTTCACGCTCGCGGCGGCGGCGGTTCTCACGGTTTCGGGAGACTTCCAGCTCGGCTTCGCGGCAATGCTCGCGGCGGTTCTGCTCTCGCTGCTGCTCGGCTTCGCGGCGGTTATGCCGATTGGCGGCGGCGACATGCCTGTGGTGATTTCGCTGCTCAATTCGCTCTCCGGCGTGGCGGCGTCGGCGGCTGGCTTTGTAATCAGCAACAACGTGCTCATCGTCGCGGGCTGCCTTGTGGGCGCAAGCGGAATCATTCTCACGGTGATAATGTGCAAGTCGATGAACAGGACGCTCGGAAACGTGCTGTTCTCGGGCTTCGGCTCGGGCGGCTCGAAGTCGCAAAAAGTTGAGGGCGAAATGAAGCCCATTTCGGTAGACGACGCGTACTTCGTGCTCGAAGCCGCGCAGAACGTGGTGTTCATTCCCGGCTACGGAATGGCGGTCGCGCAGGCGCAGCACGCAGTCAAGGAGCTTGCCGAAATCCTCGAAAACAACGGCGCGGAGGTTGCGTTCGCAATCCACCCCGTCGCGGGGCGCATGCCTGGGCACATGAACGTGCTCCTCGCCGAAGCCGACGTCCCCTACGAACAGCTCAAAGAAATGGACGAGGCAAACAGGATTCTCGAAACCGCAGACGTGGCAATCGTCATAGGCGCAAACGACGTCGTAAACCCCGCCGCCGCCGAGGACAAGGGCAGCCCGATTTACGGAATGCCGATTATCGAGGCGTACAAGGCGAAGACCGTCTTCGCCCTCAAACGCGGCAAGGGCGCGGGCTTCTCGGGACTCGAAAACAGCCTGTTCTTCCGCCCCAACACCCGCATGATTTACGGCGACGCAAAAGCCACAATCAACGAGCTTGTGGCGAAATTCAAGGACAAATAAAATTCCGAAAATATGATATTTCGGCGCGGATTTTTAATCCGCGCCGTTTTTTTTAGCCAAAACAAACGCCCGCCGATTATTTTTAAACTTATCGTTTGACAAACAGGATTTTTTTATATTTTTACATATTATAATCAAATTGGTCGGACGAGCCATGGAGCGCAAAATTTTCAACCTGCAAAAATGCCTGATTCTGCAAATGTATACCGCGGGACTGGTGTCCGCGCCCTATGCGTACGCATGGGCTGGCGGAGTGTACCCGCTCTTCGAGGACGGCTCAATCGAACGTCCGCTGAAAGACTCGTTCGAGGTCGGCGCGGACTTTGCGGAATCTGTGCTGAAATTCGCGTCTTCGCGCTGGGAGAAAAACGAATCGACGTCGTTCAGGGAATTTGAGGCGAAATTCGGCGAGAGGGAAAGCCTCGTAAAGCTCTTTCGATACTGCTTTCTCGAAAACCGTTTCGACGCCGCGTTTTGGCGCGCCCTCCTTTCCGAGGGCGAATTTCCGCAAGAGGCGTCCGTCATAACCCGCGAGTTTTCCGCGCGGGAATTGAAAATAGCGTAAAGGCGGTGCGGTGCGACGCCCGAAAGACGCATAAATACAAAAGCGGCAACCGACGCGCGGCGCGGGAAATTTTACGAAGAGAGGCGCGGACAAAATCCGCGGGCGTGGCGGAATCAAGTAGTGGCGCGGAACGCGGCGCGTAGACGAATCGGGAGCATTCGCCGCAAAACTCGGCGGAACGCGCAGTCCGCGAAAGCGTTGACGCGAAACGCGGGCGCAAAGTGCCGTATCCGCGTTGAAGCCGCCCGCTATTTGCGTTCCAGACGCTTCACAGCCTCGGCGTGCCCCTTTGCGGCGGCGCGGCGGTAATACTCCGACGCGCGTTCGGCGTCCCTCTCCACTCCGTCGCCCGTCTCGAAAACAACGCCCATGTTGTAGAGGGAATCGACGTCTCCGTTTTCGGCGGCAAGCAGGGTGTATTTTACA
>DHMA01000027.1 GCA_002405555.1 Opitutia bacterium UBA4654 | reverse complement strand
CAATATCGACCGCCGCAACCGCAATTAACCAATTTAAAGCCATTTAAGACAATATAAGACTATTTCAAACTTTCCTCGCGGTTAATGCCCGTGCCTCCCACAATGAGCATGAACCAGAAAATCGCCGAAATGCTCAATACGGGCGCGCCCGAATCGGCTTTCAACTACAATGCCGACGGCTCGGTGAAGTCGATTTTGATTTATGTGGAAGTTCCGCTCAGAAAGGGCCTGCCCGCGGCGTACGCCAAGAAATACGGCGCAAACGATGCCCGCATTGCCGCCAACAAAAAGTTTGCGACCATGCTTTCAAACAGCGTCGAAATTTCCGAAACCGCAAACGGCGAAATCATCACCCGCGTGAAAGGTTCGTCGGTCGGCGAGGGCAACGGCACAAGCGCTTCCGAAAGCGAGATTGTCAACAGAAATTCCGAAACCTACAAAAACTTTTCGAAAGCCGCCATTTCGGGCTTGGCGGTCTCGGCGAGCAACGCCAATAAGGACGGAATGTATTGCGCGGTTTATTCTTGGAGCGCAAAGCGCACGGCGTCGCTGATGGGCGTTTCGAAGAAAATGGCAAAGACCGCGGCCTCGGCGGCAAGCGACGCCGCGGCGGTTGACGTTGCAAAGCACATCGCAAACAGGGACGTTCTCAACACGGCAGTCAACGGCACCGAGAACGACACCAACGCGGCTGCCGCAAACGGCGGCGCGTCGGCTTCTGTAAGCGGCAGCGCAAACGCGGCGGTCAAGGGCGGAAACAAACTGCCCACGTTCGGCAACGACGACCTCTAATTTCGGAAAATGAAACCGGCACTTCTGCTTCTTGTTGCCCTCTCGTTCTTCGCGCACATTGGCGTCGCGGCGGAGGAGTATAAATTGGGCACACCGTTCGACGCCCGCTGCACCGTGGCGGGCGAATCGGGCGGCGGGGACAGGGTGTCGGTTTCTTTTGTTCCGCACAAGGCGTTCGGGAACGCCTACGACAAAGTTGTCGATAGAACCCTTGCGGAACAGTTCGCAAGGCTCGCGCTTTTGAGGCACTACAAGGCGGCGAAAATCGAAACGGCGGATTTTAATTGTAAAAAAACGAAGTACGACGGCAAAAAACGGGCTACCTACGAATTTTCCGTCGCGTGGGTCAATGTGGTCGAAGAAGCCAAACCCGTTCCCCAAATTCCGACACAAACTTCTGCGGACGCGGCGGCAAATTCTCCCGCCGCGCAAGAGCCCGCAACGGGCGGAGGCAAGCCTCAGGAAAACGCGGTTCCCGCAGGCGCGGCGCAGACCTCGGCGGACACGGCGGATGCTTCGGTAAATTCCGCTTCAAGAGCCGCCATTTCGGCAACTCCCGCTTCGGCAAACGAACCAACCGCCCAGCAAAAATGAAAAAATGGCTGATGTTTTTTGCCGCTTTCAAATGCCTTGCGGCATACGCTTTGATTGCGCCGGATGTTGCGGTACTGCTTGATTCGCATAAAACACTCTACGACGGCGGCGGGTATCCGTTCTTTACGCAGGGCGGCTGCGTCGTCGTGGGCGTGGGAATCGCTCCGCTGGGGGATCTTGAACGCAGCAGGAAAATCGCAGTCCAGAAAGCAGAAAGCGAGCTGTTGAAAACCCTCGCGGGCGTAAAAATTGAGACTTCCGAAAGCGTCGAAACCGAAACTACCGAAAAATCGGGTACTGTAAAAATTACGGAAAAACGCATTTCCGAATACCGCGAGCGGGTGAAGTCGAATTTGTCGAACTTGAAAATCCGCGGTTATGAAATCGGCAGAGGGGTGTTGAAAGCCGTCGTGTGCGCTTATATTGACGTAAAAGTCCCCGCCACAAAAACGAACCCCTCCGAATTTGCAAAAGACGCGGAGCTTTCTCCCGAATGGCGCGGCGTGCTTGCCGAGCTGGGCGAAATCAGCTTGGGCGGGGTAAAAATTTTTGAGCATAACAACGCAGTGTACGCCGTGGCGGTAAAGGCGGTGAATCCCAAACTGTCGCGGATAGACGGCGAAAGAGTCGCAAACATTGCGGCGTCGCGCGATATCGTAAAATTCGTAAAAGGATTTTCCCTGAAAGACGAATTGAGCGCGTTCGAAACTCTTTCTACAAACATTGCAAACGGCGGCGAAACAAACGCCGTTTCGCAAACGCAAAACGAGATTTCCGAAAGCGTCGCAAGGGGCGGCGTAAAAAACATTGCAAAAATAGGAACATTTGTAAATATAGACACAATGTATACAACATACATCTACGCTTTAAAACTTTTCGAAAAATAAAATGAAAAAATTGGTATCAATAATGTGCACGCTCGCGGNNCGCCGACTGCTCACGCAGCACCGAAAGATCAATGCCTGTTCTGCCGCTTTTCGGGGCAATCAGCTCCGAAATTAAGGAGCTTGAATCGGGCGATAAAACAAAAACGGTGGAAGTTTACGGCAGAGGTTTTACCGAAGCTTCCGCACTTAAAGACGCCGCGCGAAACGCCGTAACCTACGTCGTGGGGCAGTACATAGACGCCCAGACTATCACGCAGAACGAAAGCGACATTAACGATAAAATTATCGCAGTGTCGTCGGGCTTTGTGGAAGACCTTAAAATTGTGGCGGGACCCGAAAAGGAGGGCGGCTCTACGATTTTGAGGGCACAGGCAAAAGTTAAGATGGAGCAAATCAGACAGCGCATTACGTCTTTCTCCGCGGCGGAAACGGCTGTGGACGCAAAGGCTGAAAAGGCAAAACGCTCGACAAAGGCAACCAACCGCCGCGCCCTCGCCGACCTTGTTATTAAAACGGCATACGACGCAATTAAGACAATTAAAATAGACATTCTGGCGCACGACGTAGACCTTGACGACGACAGCGTTCTGCTTGTTAAATTGCAGGCGTCCATGCCGCCGCTTGTATGGCAGGAAGATTTTTGGAACCCGACCGTAAAAGCATTTAAAGACTTGGGCATGGATGTTACGGAGAAAAGGCCTAATGGTTCGTTTATTCAAATAGATTATGAAGGGGAAAAATTCTGTCCACTTCCTTTATTAACACAAACTGATTTCGGAAGTCCGTTCAGAAAGTTTGTGTATGATAGAATATTTGATGGAAAAACTTTTCGTATTAAAATCACATGTTTAGATAAAAATGGTAAAGAATTAAAATCTGAACTCTATAATATAGATATTCTTTGTAGTCCAGTAAGATATACTGACTATTACGTTGATATTGGTACAAACGGCTTACTAAGAACAGAAGTTTACAAACTAAAATTTGCTGCACCTGAGCAGATTGATCAGATTGCAAAAATTACGGCAGGGGTGGTGGTAATAGAGCAGAAATAGTTTTGCCATTCAATCAACAACAACAAGGCGCAAATGAAACTCATTTGCGCCTTGTTTGTTTTCTACTTGCTCGGACGATATTCGTCTAACCACTTTCGCATTTTCTCAATATCTTTTTCAAACCAGTGGTTTGTGAAGTAGTAGTCTTTTAATTCTTTGCTATTTATGTCAGTGAAAATTTTGTCGGCAGTATTAGCGTAATATCGGCGTTTGTTTCTCTCTTTTTGGAATATTGCGTAGGGACAAAGTTTCCCTTTATTTATAGCCTCAATGAAATGTTTTATATCATCATCGCTTTTCAAATTTTTCATTGTCTCATTTATCATGCGCTTTATGCACATTCCAACGCTTTCGTCGCTGTTGCGGACTCCCATAATTCGCGTTATTCGCTTTTTTAAATTGGTTTTTTTTGCAAGCTCACTTTCATTTTCTTTCATCCATTCCTGCAATAAAGCTTTGTTGTCTTTTACAAACTTAACAAATAACCCGCATGGCGTATCGTTCGGACTTTCTGCTAGCAATATTTTATTGAGTTTTAAATTAATATCTTGGGGAATTTTTACCGATATGTGTTGTGCAGACAAGTTGTCGTTTATAAACATATTTGCCCTGCTGTTTGTAGTGCGGGAGAGTTGTTCAAGCGGGTGAATCACACGTTCGAATAATTCCGCATAAGATATATCTATGAAGTCGGATTCTGAGCGTTCGCCATTTAATGTTAAATATATGCCGATGTAATCTATATCTTGTTGCTCAATTTGC
>DHMA01000082.1:5318-6759 GCA_002405555.1 Opitutia bacterium UBA4654 | reverse complement strand
GCCTTGCGGAGCGGTTTTTGGCAAAGTTCAAAATCAGGGTCGAAAACGCCGTAAAAATTGTGGAGGAGCACTGGGACGAATGCGTGCCCAAACGCTTTGCGGGAAAATCCGCGCCTCAAAACGTAAGGCTCGGCGTGCTCTACGCAAGCGTGTGCAACCCGTCGGTGCGGCAGGAAATGATGTTCTGCGAGCGCGAAATTTTGCAAAAAGTAAGGCGGCTCGACGGCTGCCAAAAAATCAAAAAAATCAGGTTCGTATGAGAATTGCGCTTGCACAGACAGACACCGCGCAGGGCGACTTCGAAAAAAATCTCGAAAAAATTTCGGACTTCGCAAAGGCGGCAAAAGACGGCGGCGCGCAGATTGCCGTATTCCCCGAAATGTGCGTCTGCGGCTTCGACTACAAAAAGAATCTCGACTACCTGCAAACTTTCGGAAACGCCGCCGAACAACGGCTTCGCGACATCGCAAAAAGCCGCGACATCGCAATCTGCGGCTCGCTTCCGCACCTCGAAGCGGGCGACCCGCGCCCCTCGAACCGCATGCTTTTCGTCGGCGCGGACGGCAACGACATCGCCCGCTACGACAAAATCCACCTTTTCGGCGTCTTCCGCGAAAACAAGTACGTCAAGGCGGGCGGCGAAATCGTCGTCGCCGATTCGCCGTTCGGGAAAATCGGGCTTGCCGTCTGCTACGACATCCGCTTCCCCGACATCTTTGTAAGAATGGCGAAGCTCGGCGCAAAAATGATAATCCTTTCTGCGGCGTTCCCCCACCCGCGCTCGGAGCATTGGCGGATTTTGTCGCGGGCGCGGGCGATTGAAAACCAGTGCTTTTTCATCGCGGTAAACAGTGGCGGAACGGAAAATTTCGGCGAAAGGCAAATCAAATATTTCGGAATGTCGGCGGCAATCGACCCGTGGGGCGGCGTCATCGCCGAATGCCCGCAGGACTCCGAAAGCCTCGTCTTTGCCGACATAAACCCCGACGAGGTTGACAATATTCGCGCCCAGATTCCGTCCTTTGCCGACAGGCGCGACGACATCTACTAATTCGCCGTTTACAAAAAATCGGTCGGGCTGACACGCGGCAAAATCCGCGCGTTATTGCAAAACGTCCGCGCGTGAAAAGTTTGCGAATGCGGAGTTTGTTGCGCCGCCGTCCAAGAGTCAACCGCCGCCGCGTATAAAGCGCATTGCGCGGCGCAAATTCGCGCCCGCGCGGTAAAGCTTAACTACTTTTGCGCCGACTCCGCCGAAGCGTTTTGCGGGCTGTTTTGCGGACGCCGTGAATATTCGCAGCCGCAGTATGTCTGGTTGTAGAAGCCGTATTCGCGCAAAAGCTGGGCGCGGCGTTCGCTAAGCCCGCCCTTGCGCCAGTTGCGAAGCCAAAAGCGGACATTCGGAAACGCCGATTCCGCAAAAGACCCCGCCTCGGCGACC
>DHMA01000082.1:280-5260 GCA_002405555.1 Opitutia bacterium UBA4654 | reverse complement strand
GCCAGCGCGACGACGTAAGGGTTGTGCTGAAAACCGAAAAGCCGTTTGCGCTTGCGTACTCCGCCGTTTTGAGCAGGCGCAGTTTGAAGCATTCAAGGCAACGCGCCCCGCGTTCGGGTTCGGCGGCGAGCGGCGAGCATTGCGCCGACCACTCCGCATGCGTCCAGTCGGCGTCGATAAACGGCGCGCCCATTGAAAGCGCAAGTTTTTTGTTTTCGCTCTTGCGGAGTTCGTACTCTCGGAGCGGAAAAATATTCGGGTTGAAATAGAAAACGGCGAAGTCTGCCCCCATTCTCAAAAGCTCCTCCATGACAGCCGCCGAGCACGGCGCGCAGCACGAGTGCAAAAGAATTTTGCCTCCCGCAGGAGGCAAAAAATCGGGGTTAATCCGCCCTTTCATCGGCTACATTTTGCTCAGCAATTCCTGCAATTTGAGCTGGAAGGGATACATGTCGCTCTGCGGCGGCGTCTTGCCCGCTTCGGGGATAAGACCGAGCTGCCCCATGCGGTCTATGCGCCACTCCGCCTTTGTGCCGTCCGAGAAAACGACGTCGCCCGAAACGATGCAATCGGGACGCTGAATCGGGCTTACCGAAACCTGAATGTTCGCGGACTGCGCGGGGTTTTCGGCCTGCGCGGGGCTGCCGTAGCCGCCCTCTTCCGACGCGGGTTCAGTGTCGTCGGCGTCGGCGTAGTCGGGTTCGCCGTAGCCCGAATCGTCGCCGTAGTTTTCGGCGGGATTGGGCTGCATGCCGCCCGCGGATTCCTGCGGAATTTCGGCGGGCGCGTCGGCTTCGGCGGGCTGCTCTTTCGAGACGATTTCCGCGCCGAGGTCGTCAATCAGGAATCTTACGTCCATGTATGTCATGGAGATTCCGAATTCCGATTTCAGGCGGCTTTGCACGTCGGCGACGCTCGCGCCGTCGGCAACCCAGGATTTCACACAATCGGATTGATTTTTATCCAAATTCATTTTTTTACATCATCGGTTCGGCGATGAACTGCACGCGCTTTGTCACCGTGTTGCCGTACTGCGACACGAGGCGTTTGTAGTTTTCGACGTCGAGAGTTCCGTTTTTCATCATGCCGCGCATTTCGAGCGCGCCGACGTCCGAAATGAACGTCATGGAAAAGTCCGCAAACGCGAGGAAGCCGTCCTCGACCAGACTCGTTTCGACGGGGTATTTGCCGCCGCCCGAGCCTATGCCGTAGGCGTTTGCCGCAAGGATTTTCGGCCCGATTGTAACGGGCGTGCCCGGCGGAATGTACGCAATTTTATATTCGGGCTCGTTTATGCCCTTGTTCGGATTTTTGTAGAACACGCCCAAAGTTAGGCGGAAGTCCACAATGTTCATCACAAGCAGGTTTTCGGGAGCAAGCGTCCACGAGCGCAAGTCCTGACCGGGCTGTTCAAGCCCCTGTTCGTCGATAATCGTGCACGATTTCTGCCACAGGTTGCCCGAGAGCGCGTATTTGTAGCTTTCTGAATTGGGGTCTTTTGTGTATCCCTGAACGGTGTCGCCCATGGCTTCGAGAACGGTCGAGCGGGGGTCGATTACCGCGCGGTAAAGCCCGAAGAACGCGTTGTACTGCGTCGAGTTCGCCGACGAGTCCGACGACGACTTCATGAACGGGCTTTTAATTGCAAGCTGGTACTTGATTGCGCAGACGCTTCCGGGAATCGGGACTGCCTGTTTCGAGCGGGTGTCGTCGTCCTGATTTGCCGTCGAGATTTGGTCGCGCGTGTAGCGCGGGCGCAGAACCGTGGACGAGAAGAACATGATTTCCGGCGGTTTGAGCGGCGTGGCATCGAGGTAGTTCGAGCCGCTGAGAACGCCGACGTTGTCGGGGTAGTCAACCTGAAACCACGCCCTGCCGTCGCGCTTTATCATGACGCTTTCGAAGTCGTCCTGCAAAATGTTGCCGACAACCGTTGCGTCGAACTTGTTTTTGAGTTCGCCGCTCGCCCTGTTCCAAGTGTTGAGAATGTTTGTCGTTACGCTCAGAACCGCAAGCACGATTATCGTCATTATGGCGCTTGCCGCCATAATTTCCACGAGTGTAAAAGCTTTTTTCACAGATTTCATTGCTATCTCATTTTCATGATTAGACCCTGAAAGACGCGGCGCTCCTCGTTGACCCTGTCGTCGCCCGCGCCTTTTGTGATGTCCTGACGCGGCTCGGCGAAGACTTCAATCGTCAGCGGCAGATAGGAAAGCGCGTAGTTCGACGCGTCGCCGCCGAGCGAGCCGCCGCCGTATTCGGTGTTGTCGCCTATGCGGACGCGTTCGCCTTTAAGACCGTTCTGGTAGAGCGAAATGTTCGCCCTGTAAACGTCGCCCTCAGAGTTTTCGAGCGCGTCGCTCGACGGCGGCATTGACGGCACCGCGCCCTCGTTTTCCGAAGACATCGTAATGAGGCTCGAATTGTCGGGGTCGTCGGGGTTTTGGTATTCGTCCCAAAAATAGACGACATAGGGCTGCGAGGGGTTCGCGACCCAGCGGAAAACTTCGTCGAAGCGCTTTGTGCGCAAAATGGTTTCCATCAGCGCGACGCAGTTCGCCGATTTTTGCTGGTGGCGGATTTGCGTGATGTTTGCGGTAATCGCGCCCAAAAGACCTATCATCGAAGTAATCGAAACCGCGATTACCCCCACCGCAAGCATGACTTCGACGAGCGTAAACGCCTTTTTTTGTGAATTCGGTTTTCGCATAAGAAAAAATTATTTGATTGTTTCCTCCATCTCGTCGTGTCCCGAAAACGGAATCGTGTGTCCGAGAAGCCTGATTACGAAGCCAAGCTCCGAATCGGGATTGTCGATAACGTACATTCCGTTGGCGTCGAGCCTGCCCATGGCAATCATGACGTATGCGCCCGGGTTGAGGGAGAGACCGTCGGAGGAGAATTTGTACGAGTACCAGTCGCCGCTGCCTTCGGTGAGGGCTTCGGGCTGGCGGCTCGGAAATTCGGTGATGTTTACAATCTCGAACGCGCCCGTGTAGCCGTTGTTGAAGGTGCTTTTATAGACTTCGCTTTTGTCGATGTCCTTGCCGAGCTTCACGAATTTGTCGAAGTCGTTTTCCGGCGGGACAAAGAACACGTTTTGCGGCATGATGAAGCCGTCGTTGAGCGCGACCCACCCAAGCTCCATGTCGTTGCGCCCCTTCGAGCGGTAGATTACGCCGACCTGCCTGAGTTTGCGGGTGATGTCGGGCCCTTTATAGATGATTACGCGGCAGTCGGTCTGCTTCTGCATCGCCGTTACCCGCGCCTCGTAGAAAGCCGTTATCAACGACTGCTGCGCCGAATACGCAGACTGCGAAGAGTCTTTCATATTCAGCATGGAAATACCCATCGACAACACCGAAATAATCGCGATGACCACGAGCATTTCGATGAGGGTAAAGCCTTTTCTTTGCGAACGCATATTAGATAATGGAAAATGTTATTGCCAAGTAAAGACGTTTTCCGAGCTGAAATCCGCCGTCGCGCTGAACGAGTCCTTTTTGAGCGTGAAAATTATCGCCTTTGCGCGAATGCCCGCGGCGGGGTTCGGCACTATTTCCTTGATTTCCTGAACGGTGAAACCGTCGGTGATTGCGGGGAAGCCAGCCTTGATGAAGCCGTCGTTGTCGCCGTCAACGCAGACGTAGATGTTGGGGTTGCCGAAGCTGTCTATAATAACCCATTTGCCCTCGCGCTTGATGATGTTCGAAGTCGCGATGTCCAAAAAGTTGCGCGATTTGCGGTTGTACTCGCGGCGGTCGCTCTGCGTGAGTCTGCCGCCTTCGGGGTTCTTGCCCGTGAGCGCCTTTATCATGCCCTCGGAGAAGTTTTCCTGCGCGAGGTTTGTTCTGTCGCGCGAGGTGAGAAACGCGGGATAGTATCCGTATTCCGTCTGGTAGCGTTCGAGCGCGCTTACCATGTTCGAGAAAAGCGTTTTGGAGGTCGTCGCCAACGCCCTCTTCTGCGCGCCCGAAATCATCGGGGTCAGCATGCCCACGAGCACGCCGATAATCGCGATGACAATCATCAGTTCCACGAGTGTAAAAGCTTTTTTGCCTTGTTTCATATTGTTTCCTTTTTTTGTAAATGGGGTGTGGGATTGTAAAATATTAGTCGTCGCGCCCGTAAACGATGTTGTCGAGGTTTTCCTCGGGCATTCTGTACGTTTCGTCGTCGGGCATGATTCCCGTTGTGTACATGTTGCCGACCTCCTTGATTTTCTGGTCCGCGCCCTTCGAAATCAGGAGGAAGCCCGGCGAGCGCCAGCTTGTGTTGCCCTCGTTTGTTACATATGCGGTTGTGTCGAAGAAATAGAGGTAGGGTTCGTTCCACGGGTCGCCGAAATAGACGCCGCTTTTTTCGGGGTCTACGTCCTGCAAGAGCGGGTCTACGGGGTCGCAAATGCGGAGTTTGGAGGCGTCCACAAAAGGCTTGCGGTTTGTGCCCACTTCCGACATCACGACCTGCCCGTCGTCGAGGCGCAGAATCATTTTGCCGACAAGGCATTTGTAGAGGTTGCCCGCGGCTTTCTTTTCGTCGCCGTTGGCGTTAAGGCGGGGGAAGCCGCCGTATTTTCCCGCAAAGGCTTCGAGGCTTGCGGCGATAATCGCCATGTCGGTCTTTGCGCGGGCGCGCCCCTGCGACGCGCTTACCGTGCCCAGCATTTGGGTGGTAATGCCCATCAGGAGCGCGATTATGCCTATTACTATGAGAATTTCGACGAGCGTGAACGCCTTGCGGGCGCGGCGCGTCGCGGTGGGGGTAAAGTCGTAGATATTCATGTATGGGAACACGGTAGTCGGGCAAACCGCCGTTGTCAAATTTATACTTAAACCGAAAACGATTTTTTACACATGTCGTAGATTTCCTCTTTGAGGCGGGGTATGCCCTCCTCGGACAGGCACGAAATCGGAATTACGTCGAGCTTGGGGTATTTGCGCAAAAACGCTTTCAGATTTTTCGGAGCGTCGGGCA
>DHMA01000082.1:0-264 GCA_002405555.1 Opitutia bacterium UBA4654 | reverse complement strand
TACTTGCGTTTGAAGGATTTGAGGTTTTTGACGGCGGCGTCTTCGTCCATTTTGTTGGCGGCGACGATTATCGGTTTTTTCGCCAAGTCGGGCGAGTACAATTCAAGCTCGCTCAGAAGGTTTTTGTAGTCGTCTGCGGGCTTGCGTCCGTCGGTTCCCGCCATGTCGATTAGCAGAACAAGCACCTTGCAACGCTCGATGTGCCTGAGGAATTTGTGCCCCAAGCCCTTGTTTTCGCTTGCTCCGACGACAAGACCGGGAATG
>DHMA01000139.1:612-7914 GCA_002405555.1 Opitutia bacterium UBA4654 | reverse complement strand
GGGGGATTTCAAATGCGCTTGACAAAGCGTCGGGGCGTGGCATTGTTTTTCGGCGTTAATCGAGTTGGAAAACAGTCCCGCGATTGACATTACAAATATGGAAAAATCAAAAGTACTCGTAGCCGACCCCATTTCTCCGAAAGGGGTCGAACTCCTCAAACAAAAAGGTTTCGACGTTGTCGAAGCCTACGGCTCCACTCCCGATCAGGTCAAGGAGCTTGTAAAAGACGCCGACGCGGTAATCGTCCGCTCGGAAACGAAAATCACCGCAGACGTTCTTGCGTGCGCAAAGAAGCTCAAAGCGGTAGGACGCGCGGGCGTGGGCGTCGATAACATCGACATTCCCGCCGCCTCCGAAAAGGGCGTCGTGGTAATGAACACACCCACGGGCAACACAATCGCGACGGCGGAACTTACGTTCACGCACATGCTCTGCGGTACGCGCCCGATTGCTCAGGCAAACGCCTCGATTCACAGCGGCGTATGGGACAGAAAATCTTTCAAGGGCACGGAGCTTAAAAACAAGGTTCTCGCGGTTCTCGGCATGGGACGCATCGGCACGGAAGTCGCAAAACGCGCAATGGCGTTCGGCATGAAAGTCGTTGCGTACGATCCCTTCCTGACGGAAGCCCGCGCAAAAACTCTGGGCGTGGAAATCGTACCCCTCGAAGAGGCTTTCAAACGCGCGGACTATATTACGGTTCACATGCCCCTCACCGACGCAACCAAATACATGGTTGACGAAAAGGCGTTCGAAATGATGAAAAAGGGCGTGCGCGTATTCAACTGCGCCCGCGGCGGAATTATCAAGGAAACCGCGCTCGTGGAAGCTCTCAAAAGCGGCAAAGTCGCGGCGGCGGGCTTGGACGTCTACGAATCCGAACCCCTCGCGAAAGACAGCCCCCTGCGCGATTTCCCGAACCTCGTTCTCACCCCGCACTTGGGCGCGTCCACAAAGGAGGCTCAGGAAAGCTGCGGCATCGAAGTTGCGGAAGTCATCGCCGACGCCCTCTCGACGGGCGCAATCCGCAACGCAATCAACAAGCCGTCAATCGACGCGGAATCGATGAAACAGATTTCCCCGTACATCGTACTCTGCGAAAAGCTCGGTTTGTTTATACAGCAGATTTCCCCCGAAAGAGTCCAGAAACTCACAATTAAATATTTCGGAAAACTCGGAAACATCGACAATAAAATCCTCACGCTCGCAGTCCAGAAGGGCTACCTCTCTAAGATTGCCGAAAACGCAAACGACGTCAACGCGCCCGCCAAGATGAAACACTTGGGAATCGAAGTCGAAAGCATCAACAGCAATGCCGACGTCGATTACGCCGAACTCGTCGAAGTTGTCGCAACCTGCGAAAAGGGCACGGTTCACAGCGCGGCCGGCACGGTAACGGGCAAGAGCGCGAAACCGCGCATCGTGCAAATCGGCTCGCGCCAAATGGAAGTCAACCCCTGCGGCGGCTGCGCAATGATTCTCAAAAATCAGGATACCCCCGGAATGGTCGGCATTATCGGCACGATTCTCGGCAAGTACGGCTGCAACATCGCCAATATGTCGCTCTCGCGCGAAGAGGGCACGGGCAAGGCGCTTAGCGCGTTCGAGCTTGACGGCGTTCCGCAGGCGCAGGCTCTCGACGAATTGAAGGCTCTGGCGCAGATTGAGGACGTCAAAGTAGTCGACTTCTCGTAGTATATGGGTTGGGTCGATTATATCGTAGTCGCGGCGGCGGGATACCTCTTGGGGTCGATTCCGTTCGCCGTGATTATCGCCCGCATGTGCGGCGTCGATATTTTCAAGGTCGGCAGCGGCAACCCCGGCGCGACGAACGTAAAGCGCAGCTGCGGCAAAACCGCGGGCAACCTGTGCTTTATTCTCGACGCCGCAAAGGGCTTCGCCGCGACCGCGTTCCCGCTGTACGCGGGCTGCTTCGGCATGGAGTTTTCCGCGCCGCAGACGCTTGCGTACGTCGGGCTTGTGTCGGCGATAATCGGCCACTCGTTCTCGGTATTCGTAAAATTCAGGGGCGGCAAAGGCGTGGCGGTTACAATCGGCGGGCTTCTCGCAATAATGTGGGCGGCGATTTTAATCGGGCTTGTGTTGTGGGTTGTCGTGTTTTATTCGACGCGCTACGTTTCGCTTGCGTCAATCGCAATGGCGTTGGCGTTGCCTGTCGCCGCCGCTTTTTTGTATCCTTTTCCGGGTGCGCAGGTCTATATAGCGACGGCGATTGCCGTCGTGATTGTCGTAAGACACAGGAGCAACATCGCACGATTGATTAAAGGAACCGAAAACAGATTTTAAGCGCAATGGAAAAGAAAATTTTTAGAATCGGGTTTGTCGGAATGGGGACGGTCGCGCAGGGCGTCTGGAAACATCTCGAAAACAACCGCGGGCAAATGGCGGCGCGTCTCGGCGCAGACTACGAACTTGCAAAGGCGTCCGTCCGCGACGTAAACAAAAAGCGCGGCGCGGAAATTCCGCGCGAAAAGCTCACGGAAAACCCGTACGACATCGTAAACGACCCGTCCATCGACATCGTGTGCGAGCTTATGGGCGGCACCGACGCCGCGTTCGACATCACGATGGCTGCGCTGAAAAACGGCAAGGTTGTTGTCAGCGCAAACAAGGCGGTAATCTGCAAGCGCGGCGCGGAGATTTTTGCGGCGGCACGCAAATTCGGCGGCGCGTACTTTTTCGAGGCGAGCGTCGCGGGCGGCATTCCGATTATCAAGGTGCTGCGCGAGGGTCTTGTGGCGAACAGGTTTTCGCTCATCTACGGAATCCTCAACGGCACTTGCAACTACATTTTGACGCGCATGGAGCGCGAAAACGCGACCTACGAAACGATTATCGAGGACGCCCGCAGGCTCGGATACGTCGAAGCCGACGAGTCGCTCGACATCGACGGCTGGGACGCCGCGCACAAAATCTGCATTCTGGCGTATCTGGCGCACGGGGTGTGGATTAACCCCGAAAACATGCTGGTTTCGGGCATTCGCGGAATCAGGCTCGAAGACATGCAGTGGGCGCGCGATTTCGACAGCCGCATTAAGCTGATTGCCTCCGTAAGACGCAACCCCGACGGCGCGATTTTCGCGTCGGTCTACCCCGCGCTTCTGCCTTTGACAGACGTCGTGGCGAGCGTCAACGAAGTCTACAACGCGGTTTCTCTTTCGGGCGACGTAGTGGGGCGCACTGTTCATATCGGGCGCGGAGCGGGGCAGGACGCCACCGCAAGCGCGGTTATCGCCGACATCGCCGACGCCGTCCGCTACCTCATGGGCGCGCCCGTGAGACCCTCGGCGGCGGTCGATACCCCCGCAAAGTTTGCGTCGCTCGACGAAGTTTCGGGCGAATTCTATTTGAGAATGGAAGTTCCCGACCAGTCGGGCGTGCTTGCGTCGATAGCTTCCGACTTGGCGTCGGAGGGCATTTCGATAGAGCTTTTGCAACAGCGCAAACACGACACAAAGGGCAAGGCGTGGCTGCTTTTGACGACTCACGCCACGACCGAAGCGGCAGTCAAACGCGCGTGCAAAAAACTGCGCGACGCCCGCTACGTCTGCGACGAACCGTTTGTGCTCCGCATTTGGCGCGGCGAGTGAGCCGCGCTAACCGCGCTTCGGCGTTCAGCTTTTCCTTAAAAGCCTCCGCAGGGAGGCTTTTTTTTGTTTTCGGGAAGAGGGGGCTTTGTTTTGAAAATGCCGTTTTTTTTTCGCAAAACGGCTTGAAAAATGCGTTGGGCGGGGTTTATTTGGAGGGGTAATTTGATTGGAAATATGGCAAAAAAAGTACTTGTAATTTCAACTACACTTAGAAAATCGGGAAACTCCGAGCGGCTTGCGGAGGCGTTTGCCGAAGGCGCGCGCAAGGCGGGCAACGATGTCGAATTCGTGTCGCTTAGGGGCAAAACAATAAACTTCTGCGTGGGCTGTCTCGCGTGCCAGAAAACCGAAAAGTGTGTGATTGCCGACGACTCGCGCGAAATTGTCGCAAAGATGAAAACTTCCGACGTTTTGGCGTTCGCAACCCCCGTGTATTACTACGAGATGAGCGGGCAGATGAAAACGCTGCTCGACCGCGCCAACCCGCTCTTCCCCTCCGACTACAAGTTCAGGGACATCTACCTGCTTGCGACCGCCGCCGAGGACGATGACGCCGCCGTTGACGGCGCGGTAAACGGTTTGGGCGGCTGGATTGCCTGCTTCGAAAAATGCTCTCTCAAAGGCGTCGTTCGCGGCGTGGGGGCGACGGACATCGGCGACATTTCCGCTGCGAAGCTCGACGAAGCCCGCGCAATGGGCGCAAAAATTTAACGCGCCGCGCGGGCATAAAAAACGCCGCGCGGTTTGCGGCGCGGCGGCGTTGCGTGTGAATTTGCGCGGTTTTAAGAGCGTCTTTGTTATGCGCAGGATACCACTTTGCCTTTGTCGAGCTCCAGCTTGCGGGTGAGGCATTTGGGCAGGCGCGTTTCATAGTGCCCGACGTAAATGATGGTTTTGCCGTATTGCGCAAGGTCGTCGAGGGCGTTGTTGAAGCGGTTTGTCTGCGCGGTGTCAAGCCCCTGACAAGGCTCGTCGAGAATCAGCAGCGGCGGGTTTTTGACGACCGTCCGCGCGAGCAACGCCATGCGCTGTTTGCCGAGCGGCAGGGCGGAGAGGGGGGTGTCGCGGTCGTTTTTGAGACCGAAAAATTCGAGGGTGTCGTCTATTTTTTTGCCGTCCGAGTAGCTCACGTCGAGATACCAGCCCATTGTGTCGAGCAGTCCCGACGCGACCGAGTTCCACACAGTCGCGCTTTCGTCGAAGTACCAGTGCATTTCGGGCGAGATTATGCCCATTTTTTTCTTGATGTCCCAAATGCTTTCGCCGCTTCCGCGGGCGTTGCCGAAGAGCCTGATGTCGTTGCCGTACGCCTGCGGGTTGTCGCCGCAAACGAGGCTAAGCAGTGTCGATTTTCCTGAGCCGTTGCGCCCCACAAGCAGCCATTTTTCGCCCGCCTTGACTGTCCACGAAACGCCGTCGAGCACGGTTTTTTCGCCGTACCTAACGCAGACGTTGCGTGCGTCTACAAAAGTTTCGGCGTCGATTTCGGGCGACGCCTTCAAAAATTCGGGCACTTCTCTATGAACCGTCTCGACGTCTGCGGCGGTTTCGATTTTGTCGGTCTCGACGATTTTTCCGTCGGAAATTTTTGCAAACCTGTTTACGGATTTCGGAAGCTCTGTGTCGGAAGTCGCGATGACGACGGTTGCGCCCGCCGCGCATTCTTCGTCGAGAATGTCGTTGAGCATTTTGCGCGACGCCGCGTCCAGCCCCGTGTAGGGGTCGTCGAAAAGCATAATCTGCGGTCTCAGCCACAGCGCCTTCACGAGTTGCAGCTTTTTATGCTCGCCGCTCGAAAGCTCTATCAGCTGTGTCTGGCGGCATTTTGCGAAGCCGAGCCGTTCGAGAATCGGCAGCACTTTCGCGGTGTCGAGCCCGCGCTCGCGCCCGTAAACTTCAAGCTCGCCGAGCACCGTGAGTGTGTCCTGTTCGGCATGGTAGTTGTATCTCTGCTGGTAGTAGAAGTTTCTGTCGCCTTCGAGGTTTGCGAATTTATACCAGTTGTCCACGTACAACGCCTCTTTGGGGAGTCCGTTTTCGTCGTAGTCTATCGCGATTTTCCCGCCGAAGCCGACAATTCCCGCGATTGCCTTTATCAGGCTCGATTTCCCCGTTCCGCTTTCGCCCGAAATCGCCCAGTTTTCGCCGCGCGATATTTTCCAGTTGAGTCCGTCGAAAACGGTTTTGTTTCCGTAGGCTATTTTCAGCGATTCTATTGATACAAGTGCCATGTCTTTAAAGTGTAAAAATTTGCGGCGGAGGACGAATCCCCCGCCGCGAGTTTATCAGTTCCCTAAATTAAAGGGTCTTGATGGGGCGCATCGCCGTCATGTATTTGCGCAGCTTTATGCCGACAATTTCGACGGGGTGGTTGCGGATTGCTTCGTTTACGCGCACGAGAGCGACGTTGTCTACCGAGCCGTCCTTGCCTTCGTTGAAGTTTTTGCCGCAGAGGTCGGGCGTAATCTTTTTCATGAAGTCGGCAAGGAGGGGCTTGCAGGCGTTGTAGAAAAGATAGTTGCCGTATTCGGCGGTGTCGGAGATGACGCGGTTCATTTCGTACAGCTTCTTTCTCGCAATCGTGTTGGCGATAAGCGGGGTTTCGTGCAGCGATTCATAGTACGCCGACGGGGGCTGGATTCCCGCTTCGCACATCGTTTCGAACGCGAGTTCAATGCCCGCCGTGACGAAAGCCGAGAGGAGCAGGTAGTTGTCGAAGTATTCCTGTTCGCCGATTTTCATGTCGCCCGCGGGGGTGTTTTCGAAGGCGGTTTTGCCGGTTTCTTCGCGCCATTTCAGGAGCTTTGCGTCGCCGTTTTTCCAGTCTTCCATCATTGTGGAGCTGAATTCGCCCGACATGATGTCGTCCTGATGCTTGCGGAACAGCGGGCGCATGATGTCCTTCAATTCCTGCGCGAGCGTGTAGGCCTTGATTTTCGCGGGGTTCGAGAGTCTGTCGAGCATGCCCGTGATGCCGCCGTGTTTGAGCGCTTCGGTGATTACTTCAACGCCGTACTGGCCGAGCTTTGCGGCGTACGCGGGGTTGATTCCGTTTTCGACCATTTTGTCGAAGCAGAGGATTGTCGCCGTTTGGAGCAGGCCGCAGAGGATTGTCTGTTCGCCCATGAGGTCCGACTTCACTTCCGCGACGAACGACGATTTAAGCACGCCCGCCTTGTTCGCGCCGAGCCCCACGCAGTACGCCTTTGCGTATGCCCAGCCCTTGCCTTCGGGGTCGTTTTCGGGGTGAACCGCCGCGAGCGCGGGAACGCCGAAGCCTCTGAGGTATTCGGCTCTGACTTCCGTGCCGGGGCCTTTGGGGGCTACCATGATTACCGTGATGTCCTTGCGGATTTGCATGCCTTCTTCGACGATGTTGAAGCCGTGCGAGTACGACAGCGCAGAGCCTTGTTTCATCAGGGGCATGACCGCCGAAATTACGTTGCTGTGCTGTTTGTCGGGCGTGAGGTTGATGACGAGGTCGGCGGAGGGAATCAATTCCTCGTATGTGCCGACTTTGAAGTTGTTGCCCGTAGCGTTTTTCCACGAAGCCCTCTTTTCGTCGATAGCCGACTGGCGGAGCGCGTAGGAGATGTCGAGGCCGCTGTCGCGGAGGTTAAGCCCCTGGTTGAGACCCTGCGCGCCGCAGCCTACGATTACGATTTTCTTGCCTTTGAGAGCGTTCACTCC
>DHMA01000139.1:0-560 GCA_002405555.1 Opitutia bacterium UBA4654 | reverse complement strand
AGTTGCGCCTGATTGAGCTGTCTGAGCTTTTCTCTGAGAGGCAATGTATTGAAATAATTTGCCATGATGTTTTTTATCCTTTCGTGTTTTTGATTTTTGGTAATAAAAAATTATACTATTCCGTGTTTTATGATGTCCTCCGCCACTTTCCACGCCCCGCGTTCGTTGCCGTCGGCAATCTGTTTTACGAGGTTTTCGTGGAGTCCGTACGCCGATTCGAAAATCTTTGCCGATTTGTAAATCTGCGCGTACCACTTGCGCAGGTGCGCCGACGCCAGCTCGTAAAATTCGAGCAGAATTTCGTTGTGCGACGCCTGCGCGATTGCCGTGTGGAATTTTATGTCGGCGTCAATCGACTTCTCCAAGTCGCCCGTTTTGTTTGCCTCGGCGATTTCTTCGAGCCGCGTTTCGATGTTTGCGATGTCCGCGCTTGTGCGCTTTTGCGCCGCCTTTTCGGCGATTTTCATTTCGAGAATCTGCCTGATTTCGTCCAAGTCGCAACTTTGGGCGCGTTTGAGCCTTTGGGCTATCGGCTCGTTCGTCGCGTACTGAGACACCAC
>DHMA01000194.1 GCA_002405555.1 Opitutia bacterium UBA4654 | reverse complement strand
ACCGCCCGAAATTTCGGGCGGTTTTTTTGCGGACACGCGAGCCAAGCCCCGCGGCGCATTGCCGCAACGCATTGCCGCGCTGTCTCGCTACGCCCTACTCCGACAGCGCGGCGGCGGAGGCGAATTCCAGCGCGGACATGTCGATGTCGTCTTTCAGCGCGGTGCCGCTTATTCCGCGCTCGCGCGACTCCTCCATCAGCAGGGCAAGCTTCCGCGCCGCCAAGTCTATCGGCATGCCCGACGGACGGATATTCGAAATGCAGTTTCTGTCGGACTCCACACTCGCCCACTTCGAGCGGTATGTGAAATACGCGCTCAGGCTGTCGGGCGAGCCGAGACCGGGGCGTTCGCCGACAAGGATAATCGTGTGCCTCGCGCCGAGGGTTTCGTTGATGTCGTCCTGAATTTTCACGCGGGCGTAGGGGACGACGAACACGGGGTACGCCGACCAGTTCTTCTTGGGCAGATATTTGAACAGCGCGATTGCGGTGTCGGCGGCATGGGCGTTTGCGGCGGTCGCCGAAAGCCCGTCGGAGACGACGACCGCGAGGTCGCGGCGTCCCCATTTCGGGGCGAGTTCGGAGAGCGCGGCGCGGGACTCTTCGCAAAGCCTCCGCCCTGCGTCGGGGTTCATCAGATACGTGCGCTTGTCGGAAACCGTCGTATGCAAAACGACGCTTTCGAAGCCCGCCTTTTCGAGTTTTTCGGCGATTCTTTCGGGAAAGAACTGCGCGTGAACCGCGTCGCGCGCGCGGGCGTGCGCAAGGCGGAAATCGAGAAGCGACGGCGTGCGCTGGCTGCCGCCCGCGCGGCCTATGCCGATTCGCGCGGAGGTGTATTTTTGAAGCCCGACCCACGGGTCGGCGCCGCCCATTGCGTTGGGAAGCGAATTTGCGCGGAGGGGAATTTCGGAAATGTCAGTCGATGGCGTGTTCATAGTCGCTTAGGAATTTGTTGCTTCCGCCGACTTGCAAAACTTTGTTGTCGCGGAAAATTTTCATCTTTTCGAGCCACGCCTCGAATTCGGGCGCGGGACGCAAGCCGAACAGCTGGCGGGCGTAGAGAATGTCGTGGAACGACGTCGTCTGGTAGCCCAGCATGACGTCGTCGCAACCGGGGATACCCATGGCGTAGTTCAGCCCCGCGGCGGCGAGGAGCGTAAGGAGCGTGTCCATGTCGTCCTGATCCGCCTCGGCGTGGTTCGTGTAGCAGATGTCGCAGCCCATGGGAAGACCGAGAAGCTTGCCGCAAAAATGGTCTTCAAGCCCCGCGCGGATAATCTGCTTGCCGTCGAAGAGGTATTCGGGCCCGATGAAGCCTACGACTGTGTTCACGAGAAGCGGACGGAACTCGCGGGCGACGGCGTAGGCGCGAGCCTCGCATGTCTGCATGTCTACGTCCCAGTTTCCCTCCGCGGAGAGAGCCGACCCCTGCCCCGTCTCGAAGTACATCACGTTGTCGCCGACAGTGCCCCTGCCGAGGGAGAGCGCGGCCTCGTGCGCCTCGCGGATAAGCGAGAGGTTTATGCCGAAATTTTTGTTGGCGATTTCCGTGCCCGCAATCGACTGGAAGACCAAATCTACGGGCGCGCCGCGCTCCATTGCGGCTATCGCGTTGGTTATGTGCGAAAGCACGCACGACTGCGTGGGAATTTCGTAGCGGTGCACAAGCTCGTCGATGAGTTTGAGGATTTCGGTCATCGCGGGAACGCTGTCGGTTGCGGGGTTTATGCCGATTACCGCGTCGCCGCTGCCGTACAGAAGCCCGTCGAGAATGCCGGAGGCTATCGCTTTGAGGTCGTCCGACGGGTCGTTTGGTTGCAGGCGCGACGAAAACCTGCCTTTAAGGCCGAGCGTGTCCCTGAACTTCGAAACCACCCTGCGCTTCGACGCAACGAGTATCAAATCCTGATTGCCCATGATTTTCGACACCGCCGCGACCATTTCTGGCGTAAGCCCCCATGTGAGCTTTTCGAGCGTTTCTCCGTCGGTCTCGTAGCGCAGAAGCCAGTCGCGGAACTCGCCGACGGTAAGCGACGAAATCGGCTCGAACGCCTTTTTGTCGTGGCGGTCGAGAATCAGCCGCGTTATCTCGTCCTCGTCGTAGGGAATCAGCGGCTCTTCGAGAAACAGGGAAAGGGGAACGTCGGCAAGGCACATCTGCGCCGCCACGCGCTCCTCGTAGTCGGCTGCGGCAATCCCCGCAAGAACGTCGCCCGACCTTGCGGGCGACGCCTTTGCCGTCAACTCTTTCAGCGAGCGGAAATTGTGCGTCTTTCCGCCCGTGCATATACTCCAAGTTTTCTTCATGGCAAATTCTACATCTTGGTGTTGAACAGCGACGGCAGCCACAACGCGATTTGCGGGAATATCATAATCAGAACCAGCGCAAGCAGCATGAGACCGACGAACGGAATAATCGACGCGTAGATGTCGCGGATTGTTATGCTCTTCGGGGACATTGCGCGCATCAGGAACAGATTGTATCCGAACGGCGGCGTAATGTACGCTATTTGGCAGGTGATTGTGTAGAGAATCCCGAACCATATCGGGTTAAAGCCGAGCTTCATCACAAGCGGTATGTACAGCGGGGCTACGATTACGAGCATCGCGGTGTCGTCGAGGAAAATGCCGAGTATCACGAAAGACACTTGCATAAGCAGCAGCACTTGCCACGGCGAGAGTCCCCAGTCGTTGAGGAACAGACCTTCGAGGGCGCGAACCGCGCCGAGTCCGTCGAAGACCGCCGCAAACGCGAGCGCCGCCATCATAACCCACATAAACATCGCGGAGTTGTCGAGTGTTTCGCGCAGAATCTTCTTGAAGAGCTTCCACGTGAGCCTGCGCCTGAACAGCGCGACTAAAAACGCCGCAAACGCCCCGAACGCCGAGCTTTCCACAAGGCTCGTAAGCCCGAAGAAAAACGAACCGATTACCGAGAAAATCAGCAGTAGCGGAATAATCCCCGCACTCAGCACGCGCAGCTTTTGCTTGAAACTATAGTTGCGCTCGCTCTTTGGGAGGACTGGCCCCATCTTGGGGTTGATGTGGCAGCGTATGAGGATATACGCCAGAAACAAAACCGTCATCAAAAGCCCAGGGCCGATGCCAGCCAGCCACAGTTGGCTTACGGGTTGGCGGGCAATCATGCCGTACAGGACAAGCACAATGCTCGGCGGAATCAGAATGCCGAGCGAGCTGCCCGCCTGAATGAGTCCGCTAATCATGCGCTTGTCGTAGTTGCGCTTCAAAAGTTCGGGCAGCGCGACACTGCAACCGATTGCCATGCCCGCGACGCTCAAACCGTTCATGCACGAAATCAGAACCATCACGAAGAGCGTCCCGACCGCAAGCCCGCCCTTCAGCGAGCCCATCCAGACGTGGAACATATAGTACATATCGTTTGCGATTCCCGATTCCGAAAGCATAAAGCCCATGAAAACGAACATCGG
>DHMA01000109.1 GCA_002405555.1 Opitutia bacterium UBA4654 | reverse complement strand
TCGCCGAACGCGCCGCCTTCGAGCATTTCGCGCGCGGCGGCGACCGCCTCCGCCTTTGTTTCGGGAATCACAACGCCCTTGCCCGCCGCAAGACCGCTCGCCTTAATCACAACGTCGAACGGCGCGGACTCTATGTATTCGACAGCTTTTGCGATGTCGGTAAAGCTTTCGCCCGCGGCGGTAGGCACGCCGTACTTTTTCATGAACGCCTTGGAAAACGCCTTGCTCGATTCGAGCGTCGCGCCGTCTTTGTTCGGCCCGTAAACGGCTATGCCCTCGGCGCGGAGCCTGTCCGCCAAGCCCATCGAAAGGGGAACTTCGGGACCGCTTATGACGAGGTCGAAGCCGCCGCTTTTTGCGAGCGACACCATGCCCTCCACGTCGTCCGCGGCGACGTTTGCGACTTCGCAGTCGCGCGAGATTCCGCCGTTTGCGGGCGCGCACACGAGCTTTTCCAGACGCGGAGACTTCTTCACCGCCTTCACGATTGCATGTTCCCTGCCGCCGCTTCCGACGACAAGCACTTTCAGTTTTTTGGATTCTTCCATAAATTCAGATTGCCTTTCTGTAAAGCGACAGCGCAAACGCGAGCATCGCGATTACGGGAATTGCCGCCGCCCAGAACGGCGGCAAAAATCCGCGCCCGCCCATTGCCGCAAGCACGCTGTCTATGACGAAAAACAGGAAAAACAGGCCGACGGTTTTCGAAACCCCCACCATCGGGTTCGTGCGGACGCCCGCAACCGAAAACGGAATCGCAATCGCAACCACGATTATGCACGCAAACGCGCTCGCCCAAATGGAGTACCAGCGCACCAAATACGGCTGGACTTCGAACGCGGAGCGGTCGCCGAGGGCGTCGATTAGCGTCTTGGTCTCGACAAGAGAAAGGTCTTTCGGACGCCTCATGGAAAGAATCATGATGTTCGGAAGCTCCGTAAAATCGCGGTAGTATTTTTTGTCGAAGCCGACGGCGCGGGTCGCCCTGTGCGTCTGCGGGTCGTAGCTAATCTCCTGACCGTCGGTGAAGAACCAGCATTTGTCCACGTCGTCGTAGACGCCCTCGCGCGCCATCACCCGCGAGACCTCCCTGCCCTTGCCGTCGAGCACCGACACGCGCACGCCGTTCGCCCTGCTCGCCGCGCGGCTGAACGAATTTGTAAACCACAGGCGGCCGTCCTTGCGGTTGTTGAAGCACATGTTGGAGATTTTCCCGACCTCCGAAATGCTCATGCTCTTCATCTCCTTTTCGAAACGCGCGTTGTCGTAAATAGTGCGCGAACTCTCCTTGCAGAACGGAATGAACGAGGCGTTCAGCCAAAGCAAAAGCCCCGCAAGCACAAAGCCCGCAAACCACAGCGACCGCGTGATTCTAAACACGTTCATGCCCGCCGAGCGCATCGCGACAATCTCGTTGTTGCGGTGGAGCGAACCCAACACATACACGAGAGAAAGCAAAAGGCTTATCGGCAGAATCACGGGGACGAGAGTCGGCGCAAGGAACGCGTAGTAGAGCGCGATTTCGCGCGTGCCCGCGCCCCAGTTTATCAGCGCGCCGAGATTGTTGTACATGTCGTGCAACACCAGAATTCCCAAGGTTACCCCGATTGCGATTGCAAAAACTTTCAACCACTCGCAAAAAATATATCTGTCCAACAATTTCGGCATAATAAAAAAGTATCGCGCGCATTATTGAAAATCCCGCCCCGAATATCAAATAAAAATTCGCAAAAGCCCTTTCGGCGGAAAAATCCGACGCCCGACAACAAAAAAATCCCGCCCGCGCAAAACGCGCCGAACGGGATTTTCCGCATGCGGAAACGGATTTTAGTTTTCGCGCAGGTACTTTATGCTCTCGCGCATGGTCTCCGTGGGGTTGTCCATTACGCATTCGTTCTCGATGACGAAGTAGCCGTCGTAGCCCAAATCGTCGAGGGTTTTCAGGCACTTTTTGAGGTCGAGACAGCCCTTGCCGAGCGGCGCGTCGGTTTTGAGATTCAGAACGCCGAACTGCGCGGGGTCTTTGAAGTGGATTGCCGCAAGCCTGCCGTGCAAGGCCTTGTAGCCAGAGGGGGTGTCCAAGCCCGAACGCGTCCAGTGCCCGTTGTCGGCGCAGGCGTACATGTTGGGCTTGTCCTTAATCAGCTCCCAAAGCATTTCTGGATTCCAATAAACATAGTCGGGCGCGCAACCCTTCTGGTGGTTGTGGATTGCGACCTTTACGCCGTACCTGCCAGCCGCCTCGTTCCACATGTCGATTTTTTCGGGCTTGCCCTCCCAAGTGAAAACGGGAATGCCAAGCTCTTTGCATAAGGCGAGATACTTGTCGGGAGTGTTGTTTTTCTTCGACAAATCCCAAATGCCGTAGGAGACGAATTCGATTTTGTTGTCGGCAAAAAGCTTTTTGACAAACGCCTTTTGCTCGGCAGTCATGTCGGGCGAAAACTTTGCGCCGCCGAAACGCGCCGCGATTTTCTGCGAACCCGAACATACCACGCCGTCCGCGCCAAGCTCTTTCGCCTCTTTGACAGTCTCTTCGAGAGTCTTCACTTTCGAATAAACATAGCCGTGCAGGGCAATCTTGCGGTGCTTCTGCGACTGGGTTTTAGACGCGTCCGTCCCCGCGCAACCGCAAAGCAGCGCGAAAGCAGACAAACATATAATAAGTTTCTTAATCATTTTCTATTTTATACAATTAAACTGTTTCTTTCAAAAAAATCAAATAACCGACAAAGACGATTGCCAACGGCAATACGAACTTATCGGGAAAAGCCCCCTCCGTCGGCGTGCAAGCAACTTGACTTGGGGGAGCGGGTGGTGAATTTCGCAAAGCGAAATCCACCTCTTTTGGAGTCTCGACAACCATGACTGCCCTTGCTGGG
>DHMA01000021.1:5839-7679 GCA_002405555.1 Opitutia bacterium UBA4654 | reverse complement strand
GATTTAAACCGCCCCGACACAAGCTTCATGCAGCCCGACTGGAACCTTAATTCCGACGAGCCGCAGAACGATAATAAACCGTAATGGAATGCTTTGGCACAATTTCGCGGGCGGCGGCGGCGGCGTGCGCGCTTATGTCCGCCCTTTTGTGCGCGTGCTCGGAACCGCCGAAAATCGAACGCGGGCAGTTCCCGCTTCCGAAAGGCGCGGAAACGGCGGAATGCGAAGTCGGCAAATACGGCGGCATCTTCGTTTTGTCCGACGCGCAGGAGCCTAAAACATTCAACCCGCTGATGGCGTCAGACGCGTACTCTGCGCAGTCGATTTCGCTAATGCTCTCGCCGCTCGTAAACTACGACCCGCTGAAAGAGGAGGTCGTGCCCGCGCTCGCGGAATCTTGGACGGTTTCGGAGGGCGGCAAAACATACGTCTTCAAACTGCGCGAGGGCGTGAAATTTTCGGACGGCGCGGAGCTAACCGCAGACGACGTGGTTTTCACGTTCGACGCAATTTTCGCGCCGCAGCTCGACGCAAACGGCAAGCCCGTCTTGGATAAAGCCACAAAACGCCCGCTACTCCGCTACCCGTCGCGCTACGCGGGGCAGTACACAATCGGCGGCGAACCAATCAAATACAGGAAAATCGACAAGCACACGGTCGAATTCAAGACGAACAAAGTGTACGCGCCGTTTCTAAACGACATCGGGTTCATCGAAATTCTGCCGAAACACAAGCTGCAAAAAGCGGTGGACGACGGCTCGCTCCAACAGGCGTGGTCTACGCAAACGGCGATAAACTCGCCGTCGGAAATAGTGTCGTCGGGGCCTTTCATGCTGTTTTCGTACAAGCCGGGGGAAAGGCTCGTCATGCAGCCCAACCCGCACTACTGGCGGGCGGACAAAAGCGGGCAACGCCTGCCCTACGTAGACTTCCTCGTCTACAAATTCGTAGCCGACGTTAACACCGCGACAATCCTTTTCGCCACGGGGCAGTGCGACGCCTCTGCCGTCGGCGCGAACGACTACGCGTGGGTGGCAAAATACGCAAAAACCTACGCGTTCAAAATCTACGAGCGCGGGCCGGAAGCCAGCATATCATTCCTCTGGTTCAACCAAAACGGCGGCAAAAACGAAAAGGGCGAGCCTTTCGTAAAACCCTACAAATTCAAGTGGTTCTCGAACAAAAAATTCAGGCAGGCGGTAATGCGGGCAATCGACCGCGACGGACTGATTAAAAGCGTGTGGTTCTCGCGGGCGAGAAAGCTCGACACAATAATAAGCCCCGCAAACAAAAAATGGCACAACCCCGACACGCCCAAATACGAATTTTCGCCCGAAAGCTCGCGGGAAATCCTGCTCTCGGAGGGCTTCAAATACGACGCGTCGGGCGCGTTGCTCGACCCGAAGGGCAACCGCGTGGAATTCGAATTCGTCGTCGCCGACGGCTCGCAAAACTCTTCGGTAATCGCGACGACGTTCGTCGAAAACATGAAATCAATCGGCATTTCCGTAAAGCTTAAATTTCTGGACTTCGGCACGATTATCTCGAAAATCGACAATACTTTCGACTACGAGGCCGCCATGATGGGCTTCACGGGCGGCGGCGACCCCTCGGGCGGCAAGGCAATCTACCGCTCCAACGGCTTTCTGCACGTCTGGAACCCGCGCCAAAAATCGTCCGCAACGGACTGGGAAAAACGCATAGACGAAATCATGGACGCGCAGGAAATCGAGATGAACCCCGAAGCCCGCAAACGCCTGATTTTCGAAATGCAGAAAATCTTTTCAGACGAGCTTCCCCTGCTCTACCTAATCACGCCCATGGGCTATTCGGGAATAGC
>DHMA01000021.1:0-5759 GCA_002405555.1 Opitutia bacterium UBA4654 | reverse complement strand
TTAGGCTCAATCATCTGGAACATCGACGAACTCTACGAATCGGACGGAAATTAAAATATGCTAAAATTTATCGCAAGACGGGTATTTTCGTTGATTCCGCTTCTGCTCGGAATCAGCCTGCTTGTGTTCCTTTTGATGTACCTTGCCCCTGGGGATTTTCTGAGCGAGGCGCGGAACTCGAAAGACATCTCGCCCGAAATCGTCAAACAGGAGGAGGCGCGGCTCGGCCTCGACAAGCCGTGGTATGTGCAGTACGGACGCTGGCTCAACGGCGTCTCGCCGATAAAAACCCCGCTGCTTCTGCCCGAAAACATGCGCAAGGGCAAAGCTCCGATATATTTCGGCGCGCCCGATTTCGGATATTCGTGGAGCTATAAAATCCCCGTGTCGGAGCTTGTGGGGCAGCGGTTTTTCCCGACGCTCTGGCTTGCGCTCGCAAGCACGCTGCTGACCTACGCGGTCGCAATTCCGCTGGGCGTTTTGGCGGCGGTAAAACGCGATTCGCTCTTCGACAAAATTTCGTCGTTTGCCGCGTACGGCGCGCTCAGCGTGCCCTACTTTTTCCTCGCGCTTCTGGCGGTTCTCTTTGCTGCGACCACGGGCGTTTTCCCGACGGGCGGGCAGGTGTCAATCATGCACGACTTCATGACGCCGCCCGCGCAGCTCGCCGACTACCTCGACCACCTCGTTCTGCCGACGCTAGTTTTGTCGCTCGGCGGAATAGCGTCGGTAATGCGCGTAATGCGCGGGAATTTTCTGGACTATTCAAAGGCGGAGTTCGTCACAACCGCGCGGGCAAAGGGGCTTTCGGAGAACGCGATAATGTTCAGGCACGTCCTGCGGAACGCGGTAAACCCGATAATTACATCGTTCGGATTCGCGTTCGCGGGGCTGCTTTCGGGCGCGTTGCTTGTCGAAAACGTCATGAACTACCCAGGGCTTGGGCAGCTGATTTATTCGGCGATAGTAAAGCAGGACCAGTACGTTGTAATGGCGGGCGTGGTGATTGGCTGCGCAATGCTCGTGGCGGGGCAGACGCTCGCCGACGTCCTGCTTGCGCTCGCCGACCCGCGAATCAGGCTCGACAACGAGAAAATCCCGCACGCAAAACTTGCGGCGTTTTTCGGCGCGGCACTCGCGGCGACTGCGCTTCTGACGTGGATTTCGGAGGCGCACCCGCAGGTTTTCGACGCGCTGAAAACCGCGGCAAAATGGCTTCTGTTCGCAGTGCTCGCTCTTCTCTGCGCGGTAATCGCGGCGGGGTTTGCGAGGGCGGCGGCGTACTTCGCGAAAAACCTGCTGCGGGCAACGCTAAAACGCCCGCGCGGGGCGGTCGCGCTCGGCGCGCTTGCGGCGATGTACATTGCCGCGGCTCTCGCGCCGTTCATCGCGCCCTACGAGCCTACGCGCCAGTGCCTCGACAAATCCTTCCACCCGCCGACGGGCTTCTTTTTCAAGGACGGCTCGCTCTACGCAAAAGTCTACAAAAACGCAGACCCAAGCATCGCCAAATACGAAGCGCTTGAGGGCGAAGGCGTGCGCGTAAAATTCTTCGCGCGGTCGGCGGATTCCGACTACAAAATTTTCGGGCTTGTCCCCTTTCCCTACAAGCTTTTTGCGGCGGATTCGCAACAGGCGGACGCGCGGATTTTCCTGCTTGGCTCCGACTCAACTGGGCGCGACGTTTTCTCGCGCCTGCTCTACGGGGCGCGGGTGTCGCTTAGCATAGGCTTTGTGGGAATTGCAATCACGCTTGCGGCGGGTTTTGCGGTCGGCGGGCTGTCGGGATATTTCGGAGGCACGTTCGACTTCGTTTCGATGAGGCTTGTGGAATTTCTCATGGCAATCCCCGGTCTTTACCTGCTTCTTGCAATGCGCTCGGCGCTTGCGCCGCATTTCGACAGCGCGCAGATGTACCTGATGATTGTCGTGATTCTCTCGTTCGTGGGCTGGGCGGGAACGGCGAGGGTAATACGCGGAATGTCGCTTTCGCTCGCAAAAAGCCAGTACGTTCAGGCGGCGAAAGCCATGGGCGAACCGCCGCTTAAAATAATAGTGAAGCATTTTCTGCCCAACGTGCTCGGCTACCTGATTGTGGGAGCCACGCTCTCGATTCCCGCGTACATTCTGGGCGAGGCGGCGCTGTCGTTTTTGGGGCTGGGCATTCAGGAGCCGTCGGCGTCGTGGGGGCTTATGCTCGCGCAGGCGCAGAACGACACAAAGGTGCTCATGCTCGGATTCTGGTGGCTGCTGTCGCCTGGGGTCGCGATTTTCGCGACGGTGCTTGCCTTCAACATGCTCGGCGACGTTCTCAGAGACATCGCCGACCCGAAACAAAACAAATGAAAAAATCGCTTTTAATCACATTTCTTGCGCTGTTTTCCCTGTCCGCATTGGCCGATATTGCGCCCGATTTTACGCTGCGTACACGCGCTCCGAAACCGTTTTTCGAAAAAATCTCCTCGCTCTACCGCAGAATCCACCCCGACCCGAAGCTTGAAATGCAGGCGGCGTTCGCGCTCATGCCCTTCGGGTATCCCGACTTCGGCGGAATCTCGAAGCGCGAAAACGCGGTAGTCTGCGGGTTCGCGACGGAGACAGAAAACCCCGTCTATATACTCGGATTCAAGTCGGACGGGAACTCGCGCATGGAAAAAACGCTCGCCGCGCGGAACATCAAACCCGTTAAAAAAGGCGGCTACACATTTTTTTCGCTTCCGACCGACGCAGACGCGCGGTACATCGACGCGGCGTTCGGAGAGTTTTCGAAAGTCGGACACTCGCTCGCGGAAATCGACGCGACCCCCGAAGCGTTCAACCGCCTTGCAAAAGGCGCGTTCGGTAAATACACCGCGGACATCGAAAGCGCGAACGTAAGAATAGACGCCGACGCGCGGACGATAAAACTCTGCGCAACCGTAAAGCTCAAAAAAGGCTCGCCGCTGTGCAAGGCGGCAAACGGGGTGCGGCGCGTGAAAGAGGCGGAGGAGGCGGAGTTTCTGCCGCCCGACGCCGAAATTTTCGCGATAACAAAGGCGCATGTCCCCGACGGAATTTTCGACACGCAGGCGGCAAAGGGCGTCCTGCCGCAAAGGCTCGCCGAACGCATAGACTCGCTCCGCTCGAAAAACGCGGGCACATACGCGGCGGCGGTCTACCTCGGAGGTGCGCCGAAATCGCTGGGAATCGGAGCGACGGAAATGACGGAGCGCGAACTTCTCGCCATCGCGGAATCCGAACCCGAAGTTTCCGTGCTGGGGCTTAACGCAAAAAACCGCGCCGAAAAAATCGGCGGTACCGCGTGCCTCGCGACCGAATGCCCCAACGGAAGCACCGTCTATTCGGCGGTCGTAAACGGGCTTTCAGTTTCGTCGGACGACAAAAACCTGTTTGCGGAAGCCGTCGCGAAAATCAAGTCGCCGCGCGGGCAGACCTACCCGCTGAAAAAATACGCGCGGGACGACTCCGACTTCGTGGCGGTACTCAACAACAACGCGCTCTTGAAGTCCATGCTCGGAAAAATCGGCGCAAGCCTTGACAAGGCGGCGTTCGAAAACACCGTTGTTTCCGCCGACGTCGGCTTGGGAAAAATCGAAATCACGGCGTCGATTGACATAGACTCGCTCAACCTTTACTGCGACTTCCTGCGGCTTTCGAAAAATGGACGAACAAGGTAAAATAGCCTCCATAACGCTTTTCAGCGGCATCGACAGGGAGCTTTCGTATATCGCGCCCGACTCCGTAGAAGTCGGCTCGATGGTGCGCGTGCCCCTGCGCGGCGGCTCGGCGGCGGGGGTCGTCACAAAATTGACCGACGCAAAAGACTTCGACTCGACCGGCTTCAAGCTCAAAAAAATCTACTCGAAAGTTCAGGACGAACCCGTGCTCACGCCCGACCTCGTGCAGCTCGCCCGCTGGATTCGCGACTACTACGGCTGCGGAATCCAAACCGTGCTCGAAACGATGATTCCCGCGGTCGTCCGCGCGGGGAAGTCCGCGCTCGAAGCCTTGGAGGTTGCGCCGCTCGCCCTCCCCGACGCCGACGCCCTCGAAAAGCTCCGCCGACGCGCCCCGCAACAGGCGGCGGTTTGCGCGTTTCTTGCCGACAACCCCGAACCGCTTTTGAAAACCGCCCTCATGAAGCTTTCGGGCGCGCCGTCCCAGGCGGTTGACGCGCTCGCCAAAAAGGGAATTTTGGAAATCCGCAAGAGGGTCGTCCAACGCTCGGCGTACGACGACGAACTTTCGGGCGCGGAGGCGGTTTCCTCGGAGCCGCACAAGCTAAATGGCGAACAGCAGGCGGCGTTCGACGAAATCATCGCCGACACGAAATCGGGCGGATTCAAAACGCGCCTGCTCTACGGCGTGACTGGTTCGGGCAAAACGGAAGTGTACATGAGGGCAATGCGCGAAGTGCTCGACGCTGGACGCTCGTGCATATTCCTCGTGCCCGAAATCGCGCTGACGCCGCAGACAGTGGGACGCCTCAGAAGCAGGCTCGGCGAATACCAGCTTGTGGTCTGGCACAGCAACCTCACCGACGGGCAGCGGCTCGACGCGTGGAGAATGCTCGCGTCGGGAAAGGCGAGAGTCGTTGTCGGGGCGCGGAGCTGCATTTTTGCGCCGCTCGAAAATATCGGGCTTATAATAGTTGACGAAGAGCACGACGGCGCGTACAAGCAGGACAAAAACCCGCGCTACAACGGCAGGGACGTCGCCGTTCTGCGGGCTAAAATCTGCGGCGCGGTCTGCGTCTTGGGCTCGGCGACGCCGTCGCTCGAAACGCTCAACAACGCAAAAACGGGCAAATACGAGCTGTCGAGAATTTCGAAGAGAATCGACGGCTGCAAGCTTCCGCTTGTGCACATAGCCGACATGAAGCGCGAGAAGCCCGGCGCGCTGGTGTCGGGAATACTCCGCGAAAAGCTCGCCGACAGGCTCGACAAGGGCGAACAGACGATATTATTTTTAAACAGGCGAGGATACTCAAAGGTGTTCGAATGTCCGGATTGCGGATACGTCGAGGAATGCCCCCACTGTTCTGTCAGCATGACATGGCACAAGAGGGAAAATATAATAAAATGCCACATTTGCGGATATACCGCAAAAGCCCCCGACGCGTGCAAAAAATGCGGCTCGCCGAAAGCCAAATGGCGCGGGCACGGCACGCAGAAACTCGAAGACGCAATCGCGGCGATGTTCCCGTCGGCGCGAATCGGGCGCATGGACAGGGACGCCATGAAGCGCAGGGACAACTACCGCAAGGTGCTCGGCGACTTCCGCACGGGCAGGCTCGACATACTCATCGGCACCCAGATGATTGCCAAGGGGCTTGACTTCCCGCGCGTCACGCTCGTGGGAATCGTAGACGCCGACATTTCGCTCCACATGCCCGACTTCCGCGCGGGCGAAAAAACCTACCAGCTTGTAGTGCAGGTCGCGGGACGCGCCGGACGCGGCGACGGCGAGGGCGAAGTCGTAATCCAGACAATGCAGCCCGAAGCCGCGCCGATTCAGTACGCCAAGCGCGACGACATGGAATCGTTCTTGGAGGAGGAGCTGGCGAATAGAAACGAGTATTCCTACCCGCCGTCGATGAGGCTTATCAGGCACATTTTCCGCTCGCGCAGCGAGCAGAAGCTCGAATTCTACACGGAGGAATGGGCGAAACGCGCCGTCGAGGAATTCGGCGACATCTGCCAAGTGCGCGGCCCCGCCCCCGCCCCGCTCGAACGCAGCGAAGACTTTTACAGGTGGCA
>DHMA01000159.1:4958-5546 GCA_002405555.1 Opitutia bacterium UBA4654 | reverse complement strand
GATTTCGATTATGTCGGACTTTCCGTCCGCGCCGACCTTCGCCGACGGCGACACCGCCGTTCTTTCCTCGGAGGCCAAGGCGTCGCCCGCAAGCCCGATTGAAATCAACTATTTCGTCTCGTTCAACGACAACTTCGAAAAGTCCGACTACAAAGCCGCCGACTCCGCCGCAAAGGCGTTCGTGCTCGCAAACGGCTACGACAAAATTTTCGCCGAGCACAAAAACGCGTGGGCGAAATACTGGCAGGGCTCGCACATCAACATTCCCGACAAGGAAATCGAAAAGACCTACTATACGGGGCTGTACCACCAGCGTTGCAACTCCACAAAATGGTCGCTGCCCGTGGGCGTGTTTGTGGACTCGCACTGGGACGGCAGATTCTTCGGCTGGGACGAGGCGTTCAATTCGATGGCGCTCGCCACAAGCGGCAAATTCGACGACTCTCGCAAAGTCTCCGACTTCCGCACAAAACATCTCGGCAAGGCGGTCTACTGGGTAAACAAACTCGGCAAACGGCGCAGCAGCGGCGCGCGCTATGTTTGGGAATCTACGGAGGAGGGCGACGAAGCCTCGCCCTACGGATTCTG
>DHMA01000159.1:186-4920 GCA_002405555.1 Opitutia bacterium UBA4654 | reverse complement strand
GCCTACGGATTCTGGATGGAACATATTTTCCACATGTCCAACATGGTCATGGCGACGTGGGGGCACTACCTCTATTCAAACGACAGGGATTTTCTGAAAAAGAACTACGAGCTCATGGTTGAATCGTCGCTCTACTACGTCAAAAACCGCATCTATAATATTGACGGCACGACGAAAGTGGGCTACTGCACCGACCTCGAAAGAATGGGCGAGGCAAAGTTCAACGCTTTCATGACCTCCTGCGGAATCATCTATACGCTTGAAAAGACGGCGGCAGCGGCGGACATACTCGGGGTGGATGCAGACCTCGCAAAGCAGTTCCGCGAAACCGCCGCAAAGCTCCGCCAGTCGCTTCCAAACGACGGCGAAAAATACGTCCCCTACGAAGGCAGCAAAGACTACTCCATCGGCAGCGTCGGCGGATTCTATCCGTATCCCGTTCTCGACCCCAACAACCAGCTCGCAAAAAAAGCCGTCTACGACTTCCACAAGAATATCGACAAGGGCGGCAATATGTATGAAATGGGCAAGGGCGTAAACGCGTGGTACGCTGGCTGGATGTCGTCGGCTCTCGTCGCCTTCAACGACAGGGAAAACCCCGCCCAGCTGCTCGCGGGCGCTACAAAGGAGGTCGGCTCGTTCTACGACACCTACGAAATCAACGAACCCGCCAACAAAGTCCAGAAGTGCCCGTGGTTCTCGACGGGTTCGGGCAACTTCGTCTACGCGCTCAACCAGATGCTCGCGCGTTGCACGGAAGACGGCAAAATCTACGTCTGCTCCTCCGTTCCCGACTCGTGGAACGACATCGACTTCAACCTGCCGTGCTACGGCGGACTTTGGCTGAAAGCCGACATCAAGGACGGACGCCTCGCCTCCGCCGAGCTGTACGCGCAGGGCAGGGGAAAGAACGGAGTTGAACGCACGGTCGTGATTCCCTCGCGCTTTGTGGATACTTCCCGCATTCTTGCCAAATGGGTCATGAACGGCGACTTTGTCGAAATCAAAGCCGAATCGGGCAAAAAGTTCTACAAATAGTCTCCGTTTCGGAGCGCAAAAAAAGGCGGATTTAAATCCGCCTTTTTTTTGCGCCCGCGCTCCGCGCCTACATTCGCGCGACGAACCCGAATGTTTCGCGGAGAGCCGCGGCGTATGCCCTGCCGCGGCATTCCGAAATGTACATGTGCGCGGCGTTCGCAATTTCGACATGCCGCGCTTTCGGAAGCTTCTTTGCAAGCTCTCTGCACTGGTCGCGCAGAATGTCGCAGCCCGACGAAATCAGAAGCGTCGGAGGAAGCTCCGCAAGCCTGTCGTAGAGCAGCGGCGACGCGTATTGCGAGAGCCGCTGTTCGGGCTTCGGCAGGTAGGCGAGCGTGAACGATTCCATTAAGTCGGCGTCGAGCGCGAACCCGCTTCCGTATTTCAGCCAAGACTCGCAGTTTTGCGGCTCGAACACGCTTGCCACGGGGTAGTATAAAATGAGTCCGTCGGCTTGTTTTTGCGATTTTTCGATGAGTTTTATCGAGACCGCAAGCGCGAGGTTTCCGCCGGAGCTGTCGCCCGCAAGCGCGAATTTTCCGCTCGGAAACCCCAGCTTTTTCGCGTTTTCACGGACGTATTCGAAAGCCTCGAAGCACGCGCGGGGCTGTTCGGGGAATCGGCATTCGGGCGCGAGAGGGTAGTCTACCGACACCACGGCGCAGTTTGCTCCCGCGGCGAAATCGTTGCAGAATTTCGACTGCGCCCGTCCGAGCGTCCAGCCGCCGCCGTGGAAATACACCGCGCATTTGCGGCAGTTTTTCGGCGCGTAGACGAATGCCGAAAGCTTTCCGCAACTTGTGGGGATTTCCGTTTTTCGGATTTTCATGCCAAGGTCGGGCGTGAACGGTTCGGCGGGCATTGCGCGTGTGCAGCGCAGAAACTTTGGCTTTCCGCCGATTGCGTCGGCTATCGCGTTGCGGAGGATTTCCGTTCGGCGGCGCGTAAATTTTTTTACGAATTTCGCGGTTTCCGACTTCGGAACGGAAGTGTCGGTGATTGGTGTAAAATATTTTTTAGGCATTTTTTTTGTCGGCAAAAAATTCTGGCGGTGAATGGCGGTTTGCCTGAGCCGCTTGCCGCCGCCCGCGTTTTTGTTCATACAAAAAAGCGGAGGGCGCAAAGCCCTCCGCCTTTTGCGGAATGCGTTTTTTATTCTTCCGTCAGCTGGGTATCCGCGCCGTCGGGGGCGTCGTCAGAGGCGTTGGCGGAAGCCGCCGCGCCCGTATCGCCGTCCTTGATGTCCACAATTCGGCAGATGCCTATGAGCTTGTCGCCCTCCGCGAGGTTGATGAGCCTTACGCCCTGCGTCGTGCGCCCGATTACGCGAATGTCCTTTACGGGCGAGCGAACCGCCTGACCCGCGTGGGTGAACATCATGATTTCGTCGTCTTCGCGAACCGAAAGCGCGCCCGCGACGCCGTGCGTTTTGATTGCAATCACGCCCGAACCGCCGCGGTTTTGCAGCCTGTATTCGTCGTAGCTCGAACGCTTGCCCTGACCCATTTCGCCCGCGATGAGCAGCGTGGCGTCGGGGTCTACGACTACAATCGCCTTCACGCAGTCGTTTTCCTTTTTGAGGCTTACGCCGCGCACGCCGCGCGTGTCGCGACCCTGCGCGCGCAGGTCGGCTTCGTTGAACCTAATCGACATGCCCGCGTATGTAATCAGGACTATGTTTGAGTCCTGCTCGGTGAGCACAACGCCGATGAGGTCGTCGCCGTCGTCGAGGTTGATTCCCTTGATGCCTCCCTTGCGGCAGTTTTTGTACTCGGAGAGCATTGTCTTTTTGACGACGCCGTTTTTTGTCGCCATCACGAGGGCGTGCTTGTCGTCGTCGAGGCTCTTTACGCAAATCATCGCGGCTACTTTTTCGTCGCTTTTGAGGTCGAGCACGTTCTTGATTGAGCGGCCCTTCGAGACGCGCGAGCCTTCGGGAATTTCGTAGACCTTTTCGACGTACACGCGGCCGTTGTTCATGAAGAACATGATGTAGTCGTGCGTGGAGGCGGTGAAGATGTGTTCGATAAAGTCTTCGTCGTACTGTCCGCTGCCGATTACGCCCTTGCCGCCGCGTTTCTGCGAGCGGTACGCGCTTACGCCCGTGCGCTTGATGAAGCCGTTGTGCGAGACGCTGATTATGCAGCCCTCGTTCGCGATGACGTCTTCCATGCGGAATTCGCCCTCGGCGGCTATCAGTTGCGTGCGGCGCGGCGACGCGTATTTTGCGCGCATTTCCATCAGCTCCTTTTTGATGACCGAAAGCAGTTTCTTTTCGCTTTCGAGAATCGAGCGGTACTCTTCGATGAGCCTCATCAGCTCCATGTATTCCTGCTCGATTTTCTCGCGTTCGAGACCCGTCAGCTGGTGGAGTCGGAGGTCGAGAATCGCGTTTGCCTGACGTTCCGAGAGCGGGTATTTCGCCATCAAAGCGGTTTTCGCCTCGTCCCTGTCTTTCGACGCCCTGATGATTTTGATGAAGTCGTCGAGGTTGTTGAGGGCGATTTTGTAGCCCTCCAAGATGTGCGCCCTGTCTTCGGCCTTGCGCAGCAGGAACTGCGTTCTGCGGTAGACGACCTCGCGGCGGTGCTCGATGTAGCATTCGAGCATTTCCTTCATGTTCATCTGCTTCGGCTTGCGCTTGTCGATAGCAAGCATTATCACGCCGAACGACGATTCAAGCTGCGTGTGTTTGAAGAGTTTGTTGAGCACAACCCGCGGGGCTTCGCCGCGTTTAAGCTCTATCACGACGCGCGTGTTTTCGTCGGACTCGTTGCGGATGTCGCTTACTTCGGTAAGCACTTTTTCCGACACGAGTTCCGCGATGTTTTCAACCAGCGAGTTGCGGTTTACGTTGTACGGAATTTCCGTGATTACAATCTGCTCCTTGCCGTTTTTCAGCTCTTCGACCGTCGCCACGCCGCGCACTTTCACGATTCCTCGACCCGTGCGCATGTAGTTTTCTATTCCCGATTTTCCCACGATTACGCCGCCCGTCGGGAAGTCGGGGCCTTTGATTACGTTCATCAGCTCCGCGAGCGGAACTGCGGGGTTGTCGATGAGCATGCAGATTCCGTCGATAAGCTCCTCCAAATTGTGCGGGGGAATGTTCGTCGTCATGCCGACCGCGATGCCCGTCGAGCCGTTCATCAGAAGTGTCGGCAGGGCGGAGGGGAGAACCGTCGGTTCGGAAATCGTCTCCTTGTAGTTGGGCATGAAGTCCACGGTGTCGCTGTCGATGTCGGCGAGCAAATCTTCCGAGATTTCGGCGAGTTTACATTCCGTGTATCGGTATGCCGCGGGAGAGTCGCCCTCAATCGAGCCGAAGTTGCCCTGCGGAATCACCAGCGGATAGCGCATAACCCAGTCCTGCGCCAAACGCGTTAGCGTGTCGTAAACCGAACTGTCGCCGTGCGGGTGATATTTACCGAGCACGTCGCCGACGATTGCGGCGCACTTTTTATACGCCTTGTCGGGAGTAAGTCCGAGTTCGTTCATAGAATACAGAATACGCCTGTGCACGGGCTTTAAGCCGTCGCNNACTTCGCCGACGACGCCCGCGCATTTGTCGAACGCGCGGTTGTGGAGCAGCCCCTCGCGGAGCATCGCGTAGAGCACGCGCCTTTGCACGGGTTTGAGTCCGTCGCGGGCGTCGGGCAGGGCGCGGGAGATGATTACCGACATCGAGTAGTCGAT
>DHMA01000159.1:0-153 GCA_002405555.1 Opitutia bacterium UBA4654 | reverse complement strand
ATCAATTATCTTGGTCATATCGAGAGTCTTTTTAAATTCGGCGGTAAGAGCCTGATCGAATTCTTTTTTAGCCATTTTCTACTCCTCCGCCCGTTAAGTATCGAGTTCGCGATTTGCGTATTTCGCGTTTTCTTCGATAAATTTTCTGCGCTG
>DHMA01000141.1:2789-3000 GCA_002405555.1 Opitutia bacterium UBA4654 | reverse complement strand
TGACTTTATATGCGCCACTTACACCCGCGCCGCCGATACGTTCCGCCCTCCGCAAAAACCGCCCGCCTATTTCAGCGAGCGTATCCGCTCCAAGACAAAGCCCGATATTTTCACAAGCAAAGCCGTCGGAACAAAGCGCGTCGCCGCGCATTGCAGAAAATTTGTCCGCCCCACGACTTTCAAAATCTTCCCACGCGCCAACGCCTCCAAC
>DHMA01000141.1:0-2740 GCA_002405555.1 Opitutia bacterium UBA4654 | reverse complement strand
CGCCGCCTCGGCGACGTCGCGCGGTTCGTGCCCGAAGCCCGACGGCAACGGCGGAGTGTCGAAGCCCGCCGCGCGGAAAAAGTTGCTGCTCGTAGGCCCCGGGCAGACGCAAAGGCATTTGCAGCCGTGTTTGCGCAGTTCATGGGAGATTCCGAGCGTAAAGCTTTTGACGAAGGATTTTGTCGCCGCGTAGACCGCAAGCTGCGGGCACGCCTGAAACGCCGCGGTGCTTGCGATATTTATTATAGAGCCGCGCCCCGCGCGTATTGCGGCGGCAAACTCGCCGCACAGCATGGCGACGGCGCGGACGTTCACATCGACCATTTCGCAGTTCCGCGAAACCGACGGCGCGGGAAATTCGCCGTACGCGCCGAATCCCGAATTGTTGACAAGCAGAATCTTCGGCGGATTCCCGTTCCGCCCCGCGCCGATGAACCCGAAAATTTCGGGAATCGCGGCGGAAATTTCCGAAGAATTTTTCAGGTCGCACGGAACATGGAGGAAGTCTTTGCGGTCGGAAAGGAAAGAGGGAAAACTTCGGGAAATGTTGCAAAGCCTCACATGCGAAACTTCGTCGATTAGCTCGACAATCCCGCGCCCGATTCCGGAGGACGCGCCCGTGATTACAACGGCGTCGTATTCCGCCAATTCGCGCTTGATTAATTCGAGTTTTTTTCGATTCGGTTTCCTGTGATTCTTCTCCATTTTTTTCTTGAAATTTTCCGTTCTTTACACTACCTTGTCCACTGCCGTCGGGATATTACCCAAGGCGGTAAAATCAGACAAAACGCGGTTCTTTTTCAACACTAAAATGTTAAAAAATCGCGAAACGGACATCGAACGCTCTTTCACAAAACTCCGCCCTGCGGAACAACTTTAACAGGCTCGCGCGCCCGACAAACGCCGGCAACACGCCGCCACCAAACCCGAAAGGAAGAAATGAACGAAAACGACATCATCATATCCGGACAAAACTTGGAACTTACCGACGCCCTCAAACAGAGCGTGGTAAACAAAATGTCCAAGCTGTTCACCCACGATGACAGAATCATTAGGCTCCGCATAGAACTCGCGTACAAGCCGAACAAGAGCAAGCACAACGAATTTTCCGCGAAGGGGCACATAGAAATTCAGGGGCCGGATATGGTCGTAAGCGTCGAGAGCGACGACATGTATAAATCAATCGACGAACTTATCGTAAAGCTGACGAGGAAAATCCGCCGCCGCCACAGGCTCGAAAGAATCAAGCGCGGCACGCTCCACAAAGTGGACATTCCCGCCGCCCTCCCGAAAATCTGATTTACCCCGCGAAAGCGGGCGACAGCGCAGCCCCGACCGATTGGTCGGGGTTGTTTTTTTGGGGACGCCCGCAAAATGCGCTCGACAAATTTTTCGCAAACCGACATTCTACTTTCATGAAAAGCAGGGGCGGAAACCGTTTTTTTAAGACAGCTTCGGAATGCGCGCGGCTTGCGGCTTTGCCGATTCTCTTTGCGTTGGCGGCGCGCGCCGCATGCGCGGAGGAAATAACCGCCGCGCGCGGAGACACATTCATTTTCGAGGCCGACCCGAACAGGGACTTTTCGAAGTCGGACTTCCTCGCCGTAAACAACGCAAAGGGCGAACGCGCAATAGCGTACATTCCGTTCGAATTCGACGCGCCCGCGGTCGGGCTTGCGCCGTCGCGCGACGTCGTGATAAGCGCGACGCTTTCGATTTTCGTAAAAAAGCTGCCGCTCGTGCCCGCGTCGAACGCGCAAAGCGCGGAGCCGCCGCCGCCCGCGGGAATCCCGATGGAACGCGCGGCGGAAAAGGCGGAAAGCTCCGCCGAAAACAAGCTGCGGATAGAGGTGTTCGGAATCGTAGACGAGGAAACTTTCGAGCCGAACTCCAAGAATTACAGGGTCTCTTGGGACGGCAAAACCGACGCCCCCGCCCCAAAGCACAACACTTTCGACGACAGGCTCGACACCTCCGGACTTGCGAAGCTCGGCGAGATAGAAATCGACCTCGAAAAGGAGAATTTCGACGACGGCGACAGAATCGAATTCACGAGCGACGAGCTTGTCGATTTTCTCTCGTTCTGCTACGGCTCGACGACGGCGCACGGAAAGACTCCCCTCTTCCGAACGCCGCTCGACAAAATCAGATACGCGTCAATCGTGTTGAAGCAGGACGCGGGGCCGTCGGGGGTGTTTTTCTACGCCGCCGACTCTTTCGGCAAAAAGAGCGCGGAAAGCGGCGACGAAGCCGAGGGCAAATCAAAAAAAGACGCAGAACAGGCGGACGAAACCGACACCGTCGCCGAGACCGCGGAAAATCCGCAGGACTCTCAGGCGGCAAAAACGGCTGCGGAAGCCGCAAACGAGTCGGAGGAATTGAAAGCCGCCGCAAACGCCGTTCCCAACACGGCAAGCCCCGCGGGCTTGGCGAAATCGGCGGAAAAGGCGGAAGCCGCGCCGCACACAATACCGAGCGCGGCGGGGAGCGCGCGCAAGACGCCCGCGTTGGAGGCGTTCGCGCAGGAGGGCGTTTTGTTGAAGGCACGAGAGGATTCCAAGCCAGACCCCGAACAGGCTGAAGCCGACCCCGAACAGGGCGAAAAAAAGCCCAAAGAGGAAAACCGCGACTTCCGCCCGCGCATAAATTTCGAATTCCGCTCCGACGCCGCCGAGAGCGTCGAAAACGCGGAATCTTCGGAAAACCGTTAGAGTTGCGCCGCCGCGCCGAAAAATTCGGG
>DHMA01000148.1:1702-6046 GCA_002405555.1 Opitutia bacterium UBA4654 | reverse complement strand
GGCGCGAGGTCGGTAATATTGGTGGAGTCCAGATAGACTTCGCCGCTTTCGGGGTCTTCGAAGCCGCCCGCGATTCTGAGCATCGTGGTTTTTCCGCAACCGCTCGGCCCAAGCAGCGAGAACACTTCGCCGCAACGGACGCCGAAGCTCACGTTTTTTACGACGTGCGTGTCTCCGTAGTATTTTTCAATATTTTTAAATTCGAAAAACTCGCCCATTTCCTGATGAGAAAAGCATGAAAGAAATACCATATATTTCTTTTTGAAAAGCTTTTTTTTCAACTTTTTTCGAATTCGTGCTTTTCGGCGTTTTTAGACGTTTTTTCGGGCGTTTTTGAGCAAAAAAAAAGGACGCCCGCAGCGCGGGCGTCCCTGCAAAGCGTTTTTCGCGTTTTACCAGCCGAGGAATCTGAACGGGCTGTCGCCGTAGTGTTGGTCGTCGGCGTAGTTTGGCATGTACTGGTTTTCGGTTGCGCCGCGCGTGATTTTAAGCGGGCCGCCCGATATTCTGCCCGTCGAGACGGGCTGTTTTACGAATATCGAAACCGTGTTGTAGTCGCCGAATTTCACGATGTCCGACGGCAGTTCGAAAGAGCGCTCGAACAGCCAGCCCTTCCACGGGTCGCCCGTGTATTCGCCGAGCTTTACGCCGTTGAAGTAGATTTCGTCGCAACCCACAATTTTACCGAGCTTGATTGTAAGCTTGTCGTTCTTCCAGCTCTTGGGAATGAACACCTGCTTGCGCGCCCAGTAGGGGAGCTTTTGCGGGTACTGCGGCGTTCCCATTTGGTCTACGTTGTCGGGCAGGAAGAGCGACTTCCATTTGGAGTCGTCGAAATCCGCCTTTGACGCGTCGCCCTTGGTGTATTTTGCGGGTCTGAACTTCCACCCGTTCTTTCCGCCGTCGAGCGGAATGTCGTTCGTGTTTGCGTTTTTTGCAAACAGCGTGCCGTCGAAGTCGAACTTTGCGCCGAGGTTGCCCGCCAGCTGCGAGAACGTGCGGTACATTCTCCACGATGTGTATTTGAGGTAGGGCTGTTTTTCGAGGTCGATTTCGTCGGGCAGGAGCGAGACCATGAACGCCGCGCCCTTGCCGTGTCTGTAAACCGCCCAGATTCCGCCCAAAGCCGAATCCTTTGTGTCGAAGACCTTTGCGGGAATGTCTGCGCGGGTGTGGGCGTCGCTTATCGATACGCCGCGGAATTCGCGCCAGTCGGGGAGGTCGAGCACTTTCGAAATCCTGCCGTCCTTCTTTGCTATTCCGAAGCGCGGCGCGGCGTTTGCGCGTTCGATGAGCACGAGGTTCGCGCCGTTTTCCATTGCCGCGAGCATTTCGGCGTCGGAGGCGTTCGAATCTTCGCCGACTATTACCAAGCCCGACTGCGGAATTTTGTCGGTCTTTTCGAATTTGATTCCGAGGCTCGAAAGGAATTTTTCGCCGCGTTTGCCGCCGATGTAGAATGTCGGGCGTTCGGCTTCCTGCGCGGGTTTGCGGTCGGAAAGCGCGGAAATCAGGCGCGAGAGCACGATGTCCGCCACGGGGTCGCGCTGCGTGCGTCCGATGAGGTCGAGCCCGCAGAACACCGCAACGCCCTTGCCGATTTCGCGTTCCATAAGCGGCGAGAACGACAGGTCGAATTCGCCCTCCAAGAGCGGACGCCAGCCCGACCTATGCGGCTTTTCGAGCGACTGCGACGCTACGCTGCCGCGGTTGCCCCAGTGCCAGCCGTATTTCGGGTTTGCGTCGCCGAGGGTATCGACCATTTTGCGTTCGGGCGCGAATGTGCCCGCGCCGCGCCAGTCGCGGAAATCCTCCGAGTCGAGACCCGCCACAACGGGGTGGTCTTTCACCGTCGGCACTACGAACATTCTGCGCGAGACGAATTGCGAGAGCCTCAGTCCGCAGCTTTTTTCGAGAATTTCCTCCGGCTGGGAGAGCACGAGTACGCTTCCGCCGTCCTTTACGAAAGTCTGTATTTTGCCAGCAGGTTTTTCGGCAAACGCGTTTTCGCCGACCACGAGAAGCCCGCCGTCGGACGAGCCGTCCCACGGAACGGTTTTTACGCCGAGGCTTTCGAGGTATTTTGCGGTCTTGCCGTCGGGGTCGAATACCTTGACGGTTGCGGCGGGGAAATTTGTCTGCGGGTATACGGTGAATTCGAACTCGTCGGAGTTTTCGATTCCGCCGACCTTGCCGTTAAGGGTGATTTTTCCCTTTGTCTTTGCGTCGGTTTTCGGCGCGTCGAACGCGAACTGCGCGAACGCCGTTTCGCCGACGGGGGCTACGCCTTCAAGCTTGCCCGATGCGATTTTTTTGCCGTCTAATGTCGCCGTCCATTCGAGGGAGTATTCCGCGTCTTTGCGGAGGTCGTTTGTGATGACCGCCGATTTTTCGATTTTGTCGCCGCCGTAGAAGTGGTGCGATTTATCCGTGAAAGGCTTGCCGCCTATCCACGCAAAGCCGTGTTTCTGGTTTTCGATGAGAGCCTTGCCCGACGCGTTGGGGGTAGCCCCGTTTTTCGACATTCCGTAGAAGCCCCTGCGGGTCGCCTGTTTCGGCTGCCAGCCGAGCTTGCCGTGTTTGTAGGGCAAATCGACGTTGCCGCCGACCGACGGCCAGCCGTAGGCGTCGCGCCACGGAACCATTCCTCCTGGGATTCCCCACGCCCTCCACGAGCGCCAAGTGTTCTTGTTGAACATTGCCTGAAAGTCCGACATCGTTTTTGCGTAGCGGATTGCGTCGGTTTCGTTCATCGGCTTCCACTGTTTGCTCTTTTCGATATAGTCGTTCGAGACCATTTTGCGGTATGCGTCCGACTCGTCCGCGTACGCCGCCGTGCCGAGGTAGGGCGCGACGAATTCGGTAAGCAGCGGTTCGGATACATACGACGAATACGGGCCGCGCCTGTCGCGCGCGAAGTTGCCGAAAAACGGCGTTCCGAACTCGATGGCGCAGTAGGGGACATTGCCGTTTTTAGCCCATTCGCTGAGCCATTCTTCGCGCTCTTGCAGGGGGGTGTAGTCGAGGTAGTTGTTTGTCGATTCGAAGTCGCCGGCAACGCAGGAGTGGTGTCCCGAAATGGGGCGGGTTTGGTCGTACATTTTCATTGTGGCGACGAGCCTTTTGCCCTGCGCCGACTGCGGAAGCAGGTCTTCGACAAGCTTGTAGCGGAGCGAGTTTCCGAGCTTCATGGGGTTTGCGCTGTCGCAGTTGTTGAACGTGTTGGAAATCGTCATGAGCGCGATTACCGACGGGTTGTTTTTGATTTCGTTCCAGTCGTGCTCGAAACGCGCAAGCCAGGCGTCGCGGGCGTCCATGTTTTCCCAGTCCCATTTGAGGTCCGCGTTGCCCGCGTTTGCGGGGTAGAGAATAAGGAAGCCCTTTTCGTCGGCGATTTCCGCCCACACTTTGCGCGATTCCCTCGCCTTTGCCGAGTGCACCCACGGCCAGAGTTCGAGCGCGTTGAAGTTGCATTCCGCCATAGAGTCGAGCACGTTCGAAATAGCCTCCCTTACGCCGCCCGATTCGCCTTCGTAGAAATTGTGCATGGGTATCAGGCGCACTTTTTTGCCGTTGAGGAAAAAGTGTTTTCCGACAACCCTGAATTCCCTGAATCCGAAACGCTGTTTGATTGTATCGAGCGTCTTGCCGTTCTTTTTGAGCGAGATTTCCGCCCAGTACAGATTCGGCTCTTTGACGTCCCAAAGTTTCGGATTTTCCCAAGTGTCCGACACCGTCATGAAGGGGCTTTCGATTCTTGCCTTGCGCGAGAATGTCTTTGCGACGTTGCCGTCGGCGTCCGAAATTTTCACCGACACTTCGTATTCGGCGGGGCGGAGGTTTTCGAATTTAAGGTCGAAGTCGATTTTTTTAAGCTCGACGCTCGTCTTTACGAACGCGTCTGAAATCTGCGCGCCCGCGGGGCGCGAAATCAGGAAGACGTCTCCGTTGATGCCGCCGTAGGGGTCGGGCTTTTCATTTTTTGAGGCGGGCTTGTTGTAGTAGATGTCGGAGGGCTTGCCGTGCGCGCCGACAAGAAGCGCGATTGAAACCGTTTCGCCCGCCTTTGCGAATTTCGAGATGTCGAGGCTGTCGTCCATGTAGGAGACTATTCCCGCGTCCTTGCCGTTTACGAAAACCCGCGCGACCGTCATGACGTGCTCTACTTTCAGCACAATTTCCCCGCGCCAGTTTTCGGGGATTTTCACGTCGCGCCTTATCCAGCAGCGTTCGTATTTGTTGTCGGCTTTCCAGCGTTGCGTTTTTCCCCTTTCGACGATGCACGGAAGCGTGGGTTTCTTTTCGATGTCCGCGAAATAGAACCCGGGGACGAGCATTTTGCCC
>DHMA01000148.1:630-1650 GCA_002405555.1 Opitutia bacterium UBA4654 | reverse complement strand
CCCATTCGCCGTCGGCGGGGATAGCTTCGCCGCGAACCGCCATCGGGGCGCATTCCCACACGCCGTTGAGCGCCATTTGCGAACGTTTCGACGTCAGCCTTTCTACGGGCGAATCGGCGGGCGTCAGTTCGTATTTTTGCTGCGCGAATGCCGCCGACATCGCACACAACATTGCGGTTATAAGTATTTTTTTCAGTTTAGTCATCGCTATATATTTGTTCTGTTTTGCAAAATCCATTTTCCCAAATTTCCCGTTCGGGCGGAAGCGTTTTTTGGGACTTTTTTAGTTAACTGTTTACCAATCCACCGCGAATCCGCCGCGCCGACAAAAAAACGCGGACTTTTCTGTCCGCGTTCGGAAATTTGCCGTTTGGCGTGAGATTTGCCCTTATTTGCCGAAGTTCGGCGGGACTGATTCGACGTAAATCGACCTCGACGGGAACGCGAAAGACAGCCCGCGCTTTTGCACCGCCCGCATGATGTCCAGATTGATTTTCTGCACGTCCTCCGCAAACGGAATCGGCGCGATGTCGAAAAGGTAGTAGAGCACGGAGATGTCGAGCGACGAGTCTCCGAAGCCGGAAAAGCTTACGCGAATGTCCGACTGGTCCACGCGGGAATTGTTGCGCAGAATCGTTTTGATGTCCTCCACAATCGCCTCCATCTGTTCTGGCGTCGCCGAGTATGTCATGCCGAGCGTCGCCGTATAGCGGCGTTTGTTGCGCTTCGACCAGTTTTCGACCGTTGCGTTCGCCAAAACCGAGTTCGGAATCGAAACCACCGTGCGCGGGAATGTTCTGATTCGCGTGGAGCGGAAGCCGATGAATTCCACAACGCCCTCGACGCCCGCGGCGGTAATCCAGTCGCCCACAATGAAGGGTCTGTCCACAATCAGCGAGACCGAGCCGAAGAAGTTTGCGATTGTGTCTTTCGAGGCGAACGCCAACGCCGCGCCGCCGATGCCCAGAGACGCGACCACCGCCGTGATGTTTGCCCCCAGCGTGTCGAGAATCACGAGGA